>JACDAF010000211.1 GCA_013695575.1 Chloroflexota bacterium
CCGCTGTGCGTGAGCAGGTGACGCAACGAGACCGCCGCTCCGGCGGCCTCGTCCGCGAGCCGGAACTCCGGGAGGTACGTCCGCACCGGCACATCGAGATCCACGCTGCCCTGCTCGACGAGCCGCAGGACGACGGTCGCGACCATCGTCTTGGTCGCCGATCCGATCTGGAAGAGCGTGCCCTCGTCGACCGGCAGCGGATCGGAGACGCTCGTCACGCCCGCGTACGCGGTCTCCTCGCGCCCCTCGTGGATGACACCGAGCGCGACTCCCGGCACGACGAGCTCGCGCATCCGCCGCCCGAGCAGGTCACGGAGCGAGTCGAGCGCGGCGGTCACGGCCGCCACCCCGGGCCGCGGACGACCTGCCCGGGCGTGGCGCCGGTGTGCTCGCCGTCGCGGAGCACCGGTATCCCGTTCACGAGCACATGGTGGACCCCCGTCGCGTAGTGGTGGGGCTCCGCATACGTCGCGTGGTCCTGGATGCGCGACGGGTCGAAGACGACCACGTCGGCGGCGTAGCCGGGTGACAGCCGGCCGCGGCCGCGCAGCCGGAGATTCTCGGCCGGCAGCGAGGTGAGCCTGCGCACCGCTTCCTCGAGCGGGATGACCCGCTCATCACGCACGTAGTGGCCGAGGAGCCGCGCGAACGTCCCGTAGGCACGCGGGTGCGGGTTCGAGCGGAGGAACGGCCCTTCGGGAGCGAGCGACGCGGAGTCCGACGCGAAGCTCATCCATGGGAGCGCGATCTGGCGCCGCACGTTCTCGTCGGACATCACGAAGTAGATCGCACCGACGCGGCTGTCGTCCTCGATGAGGAGGTCGATGACCGTGTCCTCCGGCGAGCTCCCACGCTCCGCGCTGACCTGCGCGAGCGTACGGCCGGTGTGCCGCTTCAGCTTCTCGCTCTTGAAGGAGGAGAAGAGCACGCCCTCGGCGCTGCCGGCGAGGAGGAGCATGTTCTCCCACCCGACCCCCGGGTGCCGCATCTCGTCGAGCAGGCGCCCGCGGATGGCCGGGTCGCGCAGCCGCTCGATGAACCGCTGGTGGCCGCCCTCCTGCACCCACGGCGGCAGCGACGCGTCGAGCCCGGTCGCGCCGGCGCTGTACGGGTACATGTCGGCCGTGATCTGCGTGCCGCCCGCGCGCGCCAGCTCGATGTGCTCGATCACGAGGTCGAGCTTCCCCCAATTCGCCCTCCCAGCCTGCTTCAGGTGATAGATCTCGGCCCGGCCTCGCGAGCGCCGGGCGATCTCGATGAGCTCATCGACCGCCTCGATGAGCCGGTCCCCCTCGCTGCGCATGTGGGAGACGTACATGCCGCCGTGCCGGGCGGCCGCCGTCGCGAGTGCGACGAGCTCGTCGGTGGTCGCGAAGGTGGCCGGGGCGTAGATGAGCGCGGACGCGACGCCAAGCGCCCCCTGGCACATCGCGGCGTCGACGAGGTCGCGCATCTCATCAAGCTCCGCGGCATCCGGCACGCGGTCACCGTCGCCGATGACGTGACGGCGCACGACGGTGGCCGGCACGAACGAGGCGACATTCGTCGAGATGCCGCGCCCGGTCAACTGTTCGAGGTACTCGCCGACCGTCGACCAGGTGATGTCGTAACGGATGTCGCCCTGCCGGCGGAGGCAGCTCTCGCGCAGGCGATCGTTCAGCGGGGCCTCGATGTACTCGCCGAAGACCTCGAGCGTCACGCCCTGACGGAGGTCGCTCTGCGACCGACCGTCCTCGATGAGCGACGCCCAGGCGTGGCTCAGCAGGTTGATGAAGCCGGGCGCCACGGCGAGGCCGCCGGCATCGATCTCGAGCGGCGCCCGCTCCGCCACCTCGCCGACGGCGACGACCATCCCCGCAGCGATCGCGACGTCGGCGCGGCGCGCAGGCCCGCCCTCGCCGTCGTGGAGCACCCCGCCGCGAACGACGATCTCCGGCGTGGCAGCGGGCATCGCTCCGATGCTAGACCGCGTACACCTGGATCGATCTCGCGCGCCTATCCTCGATCGCGTGCCGGTGCGGACGCTCGCGAGGATCGCGTCGGGCGTCGCGCTCGCAGCGGTCGGCATCGCGCACTTCGCGACGCCGCGTCCCTTCATCGACCACGTGCCGTCGCCGCTTCCCGCGCCGCTCGCGATCGTGTACGCGACCGGGGCAATGGAGCTCGTGCTCGGTGCGGCGCTCGCGCTCGCGCCGCCGGGAAATCGGCTCCTGGCCGGACGGATGACCGCCGCTTACCTCGTCGCGGTCTTCCCGGGCAATCTGTACGTCGCGATCGCGGGGATCCCGGTGTACCCCGCCGCGTGGCACGCCTGGGCCAGGTTGCCGCTGCAGCCGCTGTTCATCGCGATCGTGCTGTGGAGCACGCGCCGATGACGGCGCGCGCCGAGGCCGCCGGGTCACGCCAGGCGACGACCCGGACGATCGGCAGATCGAGCCCGACCGCGAGCGACTCGAACCCCGCTGCCGCATCGCGCGCGTTGCCGCTCGCGCCGACGGTCCGCAGCAGGTCCGGTGGCACCGCTCTCGCGAGCACCTCGACCGGCTCCCCGTGGTCGCGGCGAGCCTCGAGCTCGGTGAGCAGCGGGTCGAAGCCCATTCGCGTGAAGTGGCTGCGGTAGCCCGTGTCCTTCGGCCGACGTGGCCCCGCGAGCGCGTAGCCGAGCATCGCCCTCGCGAGCGCAGCGCGCGCGGCATCCTCATCGTCGTCGACGCACACGCGGATGTACTCGACGATCCGGATCGCCCTCGGGTCACGCCCTGCGCGGCGTGCGCCCTCAGCGACCCGCTCGCGGCTCCACTGGACGCGCTCTTGGGTGCACCAGTTGAGCGCGACGCCATCCGCCACCTCGCCGGCCAGCCGCAGCATCCGCGGGCCGAGGGCCCCGACATGGATGGGCGCGTCGGGCACACTCCGCCGGAGCGATGCGACTGCGGTCCGGACGAGGTCGAGGGCACCTGGTCCCGCACGGCCGGATCCGACGCCGAGGACGAATCCGGGGGCCCGCCCGATGGTCTCCGCGGTCAAGCGCGCGAGCTGACCCTGATCCCAGGCGTCGAGCGGCACGACGGAAATGCCCGCCGTCATGCCGCTCCGGGTCCAGCGCACACATGCGTCGAACGGCTCGCGCGTGCCGCGGGCATTCGTCCACGCCGACGCGTAGCCCCGCTCGCGGGCGTACGCGACCAGCACGTCGCGCTCCGGCGCCGTGAGCCCGAGCTCCTGACCGAGACCGATCCCGAGGGCTGGCACGGCGGCAGTATCGACCCCGGGGGTCGGCCAGCGCGGTGGCGCGCGTCTTGCGCTACGTCACGGCATGACATTCGACCCGAATGCCCGGCTCGATCCTTCTCAGGTCGGCGACCGCCGCGGGCGCGGCGGGATGCTCGGTGGCGGCAGCGGGCCGGTCATCGCGGGCGGTGGCGGGATCGGGATCATCATCCTCATCGTCACGCTGCTGCTGGGCGGTGATCCCACGGCGATGCTCGACCCCTCAGGCGGCTCGCTCGCACCAGTGGACAGCAGCCAGACGGCGGCTCAGTGCCAGACCGGAGCGGATGCGAATACACGCGACGACTGCCGGATCGTCGGCTTCGTAAACAGCATCCAGAAGTACTGGACCGACGAATTCGCGCGGCGCGGGTCGCGCTACGCCCTGGCGGAGACCATCCTCTACTCGGGGCAGGTGCAGGCCGCCTGCGGCGCGGCGACTTCGGCAGTCGGACCGTTCTACTGCCCAGCCGATCAGAAGGTGTACCTCGACATCAGCTTCTTCCGCGACATGAAGAAGCTCGGCGCGAAGGGCGGCCCGTTCGCGGAGGGCTACGTGGTCGCCCACGAGTACGGCCATCACGTTCAGAACCTCCTTGGCCTTCTCTCGAACAGCCGCGAGTCCGGCCCCGGAAGCACGTCGGTCCGCACAGAGCTGACGGCGGACTGCTTCGCCGGTGTATGGGCGGGCAACGCCGCGAAGACCGGCTTTCTGGTCGCGCCGACCGATGCGGAGATCTCGCAGGCGCTGGACGCCGCGGCCGCGGTCGGCGACGACCGCATCCAGCAGGCGACCGAGGGACGCGTGAGTCCCGAACGGTGGACGCACGGCTCGTCCGAGCAGCGCCAGCAGTGGTTCCGCACCGGCTACCGCACCGGTGATATGGCCGCCTGCGACGTTCGCTAGGACGTTCGCTCGAGCGACCGCGCACCCGTCAGGCTTGTTGCACCCGCCGGCCCGTCGCCGATGGTCTTAACCCCGGACACGGGCACCGGGAGATCTCCCGCGACGCCGGCGACCTACCCCTGGTCGCGCACGTCCACGGGACCCTCAACGTTGATCAGAGACGGCCCCGAGCCGACACGGACGAGGACCGCATGCGCCTCCGTGAGGTCGGGGTTCCCTTCGCGGTGCACGACGCGCGGCGGGACGTGAACGAAGTCGTCCGCACCGGCTGCCGCGTGCTCGCGGCCCCCAGGGCCGAACTCGATGCGGATGCGTCCCGACACGACGTAGATGTAGGTGTCGTAGTCGCCGTGATGATGCCAGCCTGACAACGTGTCAGGCTCGGTGCGCACCGCTCCGACCCACCTGTGCTCGTCGGCGATCGCCTGCTCGCGCCGCATGCCCGGCGTCTGCGCCGCCGGAGCGGCGACCCGCTCATCCGTGCGCACGACCAGAACACGATCAGCATCCGCTGCCATCTCGACCTCCCCGCCGCCCCTGCGTCGACTCCGCGCCGCAGACTAGGACAGCATGCTGGACGCGCGGTGACCACGACGGTGGGCGGTCGTCCTCGGGGCTGGCACGTCGTGGCCGTCGGGTTCCTGGCGATGGTGGCAGGTACTCCGGTCGGTCCGGCTGGATTCGCCATCTTCCTCCTGCCGATGTCAGACGACCTGGGTTGGGGACGCGATCTCCTCGGGGGCGGCGTCGCGGCCGGCACTCTCGCGGGTGCCCTCGTCGCGCCGTGGGTCGGCAGGATGGTCGACCGGCATGGTGCCCGGGCCATGCTCACGCTGGGCGGGCTGGGACTTGGCGCGTCGTACATCGGTCTGTCACTCGTTCCGCCGTCCGCACCGTGGCTGTTCTACCTCGCCTACGGTCTCGGACGACTGATCGACATGGCCGTCATCCTTCTCGGCGCGACGGTCGCGGTCTCAGCGTGGTTCAGCGAGCAGCGCGGGCGGGCCATCGGTCTCGTATTGAGCGGGAACCCGATCGGGGTCCTGCTGCTCGTCCCCCTGGTCCAGCTCGTCATCCTCGAGTCAGGGTGGCGCCCCGCGTGGCTGGTCCTCGGCCTGACCTCGTGGCTGGTGCTCGTGCCCGCGGCCTGGCTGCTGGTGCGCAGCCCCGCGGACGTGACCAACGGCCGGGTACCGGAGGCGACCGGTGCCGCCTGGACCGTGCGCAGGGCCGTCCGCACGCGGGTGTTCTGGAGCCTCCTCGTCTCGGCGACGCTCGGCCAGATGGCCTACAGCGCCGCCGGGACCCATCAGATCGCCTTCCTGCAAGACCAGGGGATCGATGCGCCGGCGGCGGTCGCGGCCATCGCGGTCTTCGCCGCGACCTGGGGCGCCGGTCAGTTCGTATGGGGCTTCATGGCCGATCGGGTCCCTGCGCGCCGGTTACTCGCCGCCGGCTATGGCCTCCTGGCGGTGGCGCTCTTCCTCCTCAGCGCGACGACGACATTCGGTGGTGCGATCGCGTACGCGCTGATCTTTGGGATCGCTCTGTCGAACCACGAGGCCGTCGACGCGGTCGCCTGGGCTGACGCCTTCGGCACACGAGCGCTCGGCGCGATCCGCGGCGCCGGGCGGCCGCTGTTCCTGGCCGGCAACGCGGCCGGCGCGGTCATGGCCGGCGTGGTATTCGAGCTCGGCGGGTCCTACGCGCCAGCTTTCTGGCTGCTCGGCGCGCTGGCGATCGCAGCCGCGGTCCTTGTCGCCGCGCCACGCGCGCCACTGACGCGCAGCTAGCGGAATCGCACGCGGCCCTCGCGATCGGACGGCCAGGAAGGATCGGCGTCGTCCACGATGATCACGAACTTCCCGGCCCAATGCGGGAGCGGGTAGGCCCCGTCATTGCGGTCGATGTTCACGCCTTCGAGCGATGACGTGTAGGCGAACCCGAACCACCACTCGCCCCGATACCACTCATCCATCCCGATGAGCTGTCCTGTCTGGAACCCCGGGGTCCGGTACATGTCCGGGCGGCGGCGCGCGGTCTCCGGGCGCATGTCCCCGCGTTGCGCGTCCTGCATGACCATCCCGGTGATCTGGTTCACCGGATCGCCGTAGTGCGTGCCGAACGCTCCGGTGAAGCCAAGCACGAGCGGGTCATGCTGCCCGGCGAGCGTGATGGCGTGCACCGGCTTCCCGCTCCGCAGCAGCCAGTACGCAGCGGCGAGTGTGGCCTCTTGCCTGGTGTCGAAGCGGTAGTAGTGGTAGGTGTTGCGCGGGTCGAGCGCCCTCTGCATCGCGGCGATCGCCGCCGGGTCGAGGCCGGGATCCCTGCTGCGGTTGAGCGGCTGCCCCTGGCGCAGGATCTGTTCGGCCGTTGCCTTGTCCTGTGCGGTCGTGTAGTGCTGGACGCTGCGGATGCTCGCCGCCGCGCAGGCGAGCGGCTCGCCCTGCGGATCCTCGAACTCCGTATACCACTGCACCCCGGTGAG
>JACDAF010000262.1 GCA_013695575.1 Chloroflexota bacterium
CGCTTCGCTACGCAGATGCATAGTGTCTGCCACACGGAAAAGGAGGCGGCTCTCGCCGCCTCCTTGTCACGGAGTCGTGTGGCCGGCTGCTAGTGGCAGGCCTTGGCCGTGCCGCCCTCGCCCGCCGTCTTGAAGCTCTGGCCGCAGCCGCAGCTCGAGACCGCGTTCGGATTGCGCAAGGCGAAACCGCCACCCATGAGCGCGTCGACGTAATCGATCTCGGAGCCCTTGAGGTACATCGCGCTCATCGGATCGATGACGACGCGAACACCTTCCTGCTCCGCGATGACATCGCCTTCCTCCGCGCCTTCGGCGAAGGTCATGCCGTACGAGAAGCCGGAGCATCCGCCCGGCGTGACGTAGACGCGAAGCGCGAGGTCGGAACGACCCTGCTTCTCGATGATCTCTTTGAGCTTCGTGCTGGCGAGCGACGTCATCGTGACGAGCGGGTTCGCCTGCTCGGTCGCTTCATGCTGTTCGATGGCCACTGGGGTCACCTCCGGTCTGTGCCGCAAGTCTACCGTGCCGGGAGCGCGCCGAACAGGCCGGCAGGCTCCCTACACTCGATCTCCTTGTCGGATCAGTCATCTCACGACGCTCAGGTCGCCGCCGACCCGTCAGGCGGGCAGGCACAGCTGCACTTCTCACCGCGGCCGAACCGCGCTTCCGAGATCGCCTGGCGGACGTGGGGTCCGGCGGCATTCGACGAAGCCAAGGCGCAGGACAGGCCGCTCCTGCTCGGGATCAGCGCCGTGTGGTGCCACTGGTGTCACGTCATGGACGAGACGTCGTACAGCGACGAACAGGTCATCCGCGGCATCAACGAGCGCTTCATCCCGATCCGCGTCGACAACGACGAGCGACCTGACGTCAACCGCCGCTACAACATGGGTGGGTGGCCGACGACCGCGTTCCTGACACCCGATGGCGAGATCATCCACGGCGGCACGTACATCGCGCCGGAGCAGATGCGCTCGTACGTCACGCAGATCGCCGACGTCTGGCGCGACAAGCGCGCCGAGATCGCCGAGCGCGCAAAAGAGATCCTGGAGCACGAGCACAGCGACGCGCGTGCGCAGAAACCGGGGGACCTCTCGTGGGAGATCGTCGAGACCGTCGGTTCGCTCGTCCGGGGACAGTACGACCCGGAGTTCGGTGGCTTCGGACGGCAGCCGAAGTTCCCCCAGCCGAAGCTGGTGCGCTTCGTCCTCGAGGAACACCGCCGGCACGGGTATCCCGAGCTCGCGACGATGCTGCACAAGACGCTCGTCGCGATGGCCGCTGGCGGCATGTACGACCAGGTCGAGGGCGGCTTCTTCCGCTACTCGACGACGCGTGAGTGGAGCGTTCCGCACTACGAGAAGATGCTCGAGGACAACGCCGAGCTGCTCTTGATCTACGCGGAAGCGCACCGCTCGTTCCCGCAGGCGGGCTACGACCGCATCGCGCGGGACGTCATCCGATGGATGGACACCGCGCTGTGGCGTCCCGAGATCGGGATGTTCTCGGGATCGCAGGACGCGGACGAGCACTACTACCCCCTCGAGAAGGCCGAGCGCGCCAAGCACGAGAGGCCGTTCGTCGATAGGCGCATCTATACCGGCTGGAACGCGCTTGCCGCGTCCGCGTACTTCGCGTGCGCATCGGCGCTGGGTGATCCCGCGCTCGAGGAGCAGGCGCGGACGGTCATCCGCGCGATCGCGGAGCGCATGACCGTAGACCTGCACGTGATGCACTTCGACGCCGGCTCCGGGCCGCAGCTGCCCGACCTGCTCATCGACCTGGCAGCGTGCCTTGGGGCCGCGCTCGACGCGTACGAGACGGGGCACCACCCCGCGACCCTTCCCGGGGCGGTGCAGCTCGCGACCTGGCTCTGTGAGCGCCTCGAGGATGTTGAGTACGGCGGCTTCTGGGACGCTCCCGATCGCTCGGAGCTCGGCCGCGTCACGCGCCGCGAGAAACCGATCGAGGACGGCGCGCTCGCCGCCGACGCGCTGCTGCGGCTTGCCACGCTCACGGGGGAGGACCGCTGGCGCGATAGCGCGCTGCGCGCCTTACGTGGCTTCGCCGGCGAGTACCGGCAGTGGGGCCAATTCGCCGCTGCGTACGCATCGGCGGTCGCGCGGGCGCTCTCGGAGCCACTCACGGTGGCAGTTGTCGGACCCGCGGACGATGCCGCGTCCGAGCGCCTTTGGGCGACGGCGCTCTCGTGTGACGATCCGGCGCGCGCGCTGCACCGGCTCGTGCCCGAGCGCGACCGCGAGCGCCTCACCACGCTCGGATACTCGCCGGAGCGGACCGCCGCATACGTGTGCATCGGGACCGTCTGCTCGGCGCCGCTCGAGGACGAGGGCGCGCTCGCCGCCGAGCTGGCGCGCGCGCGCCGACGCTTCGGGAGGGGCTGAAGTGGCGGACGTCACTGTCGTGGGCGTCTTTCCACATGACGACGCCGCGCGCGGCGCTTTGCGGCAGCTGGATGAGGCCGGGTTCCCAGCGGATCGCGTGGGCATCGTCGCCGGGAACGTGAGGCAGGCCCGCGAGGTGGCGGGCTCATTCTCGCCGCGCGCGGCGATGATCGGAGCGGTCATCGGCGCGCTGGTCGGCCTTGGTCTCGGCGTCGCGAGCGGGATGTCCGTGAACAACGTCGTCGCGACGCCTCTTGGAATGCTCATGCTCGCCATCGTTGGCGCCTTCATCGGTGGCCTCGCTGGCCGCGGCAAGGCGCTCAAGTCGCACGAGTACGAGAAGTACCAACGCGTCGTCGACAAGGGCGACGCGCTCGTCACGATCCGGTGCGCCGCAGGCGAGCAGGAGCGGGCACGCACCGCGCTCACCGGCGCCGGCGCGACCGCGGTGCGGGTCGAGGGTACGGCCGAGACCGTCTAGGTCCCTCCGCTGGCCGACCGACCGGTCTACTGTCGTTGCCTTGGACCGCTACCCGCTGATCCCGTGGCCCCGGTCGCTCGCGCCGCGTGAGGGCTCCTTCGCACTGGACGGCGCGACGCTCGCGGTCGGGAGCGCCGAGCTGCGTGAGCTCGGCGCCACCCTCGCCCGGCACATCCGCGAGATCTCGGGCATTGGTGTCGGCGTCGGTGGATCCGGGAGCATGTCGCTCGCGCTCGACCCCAGCGTGCCCGACGGCGACGAGGCGTACATCCTGGACGTGGGTGCCGACCGCGTCGAGCTGCGCGGCCGCACCGGGCGCGGCGTCTTCTACGGGATCCAGACGCTGCGCCAGCTCATCACGGCGGACGGCCGCATCCCCGCCGTGCGGATCGACGACGCGCCGCGCTTCCGCTACCGCGGGCTCCATCTCGACGTCGCGCGCCATTTCTTTCCGCTCGACTTCCTCAAGAGATACATCGACGCGATGTCCGCGTTCAAGCTCAACACCTTCCACTGGCACCTCACCGACGATCAGGGCTGGCGGCTCGAGATCGGTAAGTACCCGAGGCTCACCGAGGTGGGTGCGTGGCGGACGGAGACGATCATCGGCCACGCGCGGACCGGTGCGAAGAGATACGACGGCACCCCGCACGGCGGCTTCTACACGCAGGAGGACGCACGTGAGATCGTCGCGTACGCGCGGGCGCGCGCGGTGACCGTGCTCCCCGAGATCGAGATGCCCGGCCACGCGGCCGCCGCTCTCGCCGCCTACCCGGAGCTCGCCTGTACCACGGGACCATTCGAGGTGCGGACGACGTGGGGCATCTCAGAGGATGTGATGTGCCCGAGCGAGGCGACGTTCTCGTTCCTCGAGGACGTGCTCCGCGAGGTCATGGGGATCTTCCCGGGCGAGCACATCCACATCGGCGGCGACGAGGTGCCGAAGGCGCGCTGGAAGGCAAGCGCGGTCGCGCAGGAGGTGATCCGGCGCGAAGGCCTCGGGGACGAGGACGGACTGCAGAGCTGGTTCGTCCGGCGCATCGAGCGCTTCCTTCGAGCGAACGGCCGGCAGCTCATCGGCTGGGACGAGATCCTCGAGGGCGGCCTCGCCCCGAACGCGACCGTCATGTCATGGCGGGGCATCGCGGGTGGGATCGCCGCTGCACGCGAGCGGCACGACGTCGTGATGTGCCCGCAGGAGGACCTCTACTTCGACCACTACCAGGCGGATCCGCAGGCGGAGCCGCTCGCGATCGGGGGGCTCACGACGCTCGAGGACACCTACGGCTACGAGCCGGTGCCGCCGGGGCTCACGTCCGCGGAGGCGGAGCATGTCATCGGGGCCCAGGGGTGCGTGTGGACCGAGTACATGCCTACGCCCGACCATGTCGAATTCATGGCGTACCCGCGCGCGCTCGCGCTCGCGGA
>JACDAF010000124.1 GCA_013695575.1 Chloroflexota bacterium
GGTCCGTACCTGGTCCGCTATGACCTCGAGCGCATGCGCACGAGCACGCCGAAGAGCGTGCTGTACGGCCGGCAGGCCTCGCTCTGGCGATACCGCGAGCTGCTGCCGGTGCAGGACCACGAGAACATCGTCTCGCTCGGCGAGCCGAACACGCCGCTCTACGAGGTGCCGGTGCTCGGCGACAAGCTCGGAATGCATCGTCTCTCGGTGAAGGACGAGGGCCTGCTGCCCACCGGCTCGTTCAAGGCGCGAGGCGCCGCCGTGGGGGTGACGCGGGCGGGGGAGCTGGGTGTCACCACCATCGCTCTGCCGACCGC
Source organism: Chloroflexota bacterium (assembly GCA_013695575.1). Lineage (GTDB taxonomy): Bacteria > Chloroflexota > Limnocylindria > P2-11E > P2-11E > JACDAF01. The sequence continues at coordinate 318 of JACDAF010000124.1, forward strand.
CGGGAATGCCGGTGCCGCGTGGGCCGCCTACGGCGCGCGCGCGGGCATCGGGGTCGTCGTCGCCATGCCGGCGAGCACGCCCGACGTCATCCAGCGGGAGACCGCGTCCTATGGCGCACGGGTCTACCTGGTGGACGGATCGATCTCCGACGCGGGAGCGCTGATCAAGCAGGCCTGCGCCGAGCATGGCTGGTATGACGCCTCGACCCTGAAGGAGCCGTACCGCATCGAGGGCAAGAAGACGATGGGCTTCGAGCTCGCGGAGCAGCAGCGCTGGGAGCTGCCCGACGTCATCGTGTACCCGACGGGCGGCGGCGTCGGCCTCATCGGGATGTGGAAGGCCTTCGAGGAGCTCCGCGCGCTCGGCTGGATCGGCGACAAGCGACCGCGCTTCATCGCCGTGCAGGCCGCGGGCTGCGCGCCGATCGTGAAAGCGTTCCATGCCGACCAGGACGAGTCCGAGCCATGGCCCGACCCCGTGACGTTCGCGGCGGGGCTTCGCGTCCCGAAGCCGCTCGGCGACTTCCTCGTGCTGCGCATCCTTCGTGGATCGAAGGGCACCGCCATCGACGTGAGCGACGAGCGGACGCGCGACATGATGCGGCTCGCCGGCACGACCGAGGGTCTCTGCCTCTGCCCGGAAGGCGCGGCGGGGTTCGAGGGCGCGTACCAGCTCCGGCAGATGGGCTTCATCGACGAGCACGAGGACGTCGTGGTGTTCAACACCGGGAGCGGGCTCAAGTACGCCGAGTCATTGCAGGGCCTGCCGCCGATCCACCTCGAGCGGGGCCGGCCGATCCCGCGTGTCGAGCGGCAGCTCGAGGAGCCCTTCGAGGGCCTCCGGCCCCTCGTCGTGGAGGACGAGCGCCTGCGGGTCGCGCCGGACGAGGAGTAGCTCTCGGACCTCGCGACGTCCCGCGTAGCATCCGTGCGGATGGACATCGCGCCTGACATCCTCGGCGTCGTCGGCAATACGCCTCTGGTACGCCTCTCACGGCTTGGCCGCGAGGGCCGCGCTCAGCTGGTGGCGAAGCTCGAGATGCTGAATCCCGGCGGCTCCGTCAAGGACCGCATCGGCCTGGTCATGATCGAGGACGCGGAGCGGCGCGGTCTTCTGCGGCCCGGCGGCACCATCGTCGAGCCGACCAGCGGCAACACCGGCGTGGGCCTCGCGATGGCCGCCGCGATCAAGGGATATCGGCTGGTCTGCACGATGGCCGACAAGCAGAGCCAGGAGAAGCGTGATCTCCTGCGCGCGTACGGCGCCGAGGTCGTCGTCTGCCCGACGGCGGTCCCGCCGGAGTCCCCCGAGTCCTACTACAAGGTGGCGGAGCGCCTGGCGAGGGAGCTCCCGGGCGGATTTCTCCCGAACCAGTACTACAATCCGCAGAACCCGGAGGCGCATTACCGGACGACCGGACCCGAGATCTGGAAGCAGACCGAGGGACGGATCACGCACTTCGTGACGGGCGTCGGCACCGGCGGTACCGTCTCCGGGGCCGGGCGATACCTGAAGGAACGCGAACCGGCTGTCGTGATCGTGGGTGCCGATCCGGAGGGCTCGATCTTCACCGGCGGTATCCATCCGTACAAGACGGAGGGCATCGGCGAGGACTTCTACCCGGGGACGTTCGACGCCGCGCTCGTCGACCGCTGGGTCCGCGTGAGCGACCGCAACTCGTTCCTCACGGCGCGGCGTCTCGTCCGCGAGGAGGCGATCCTGGCTGGCGGCTCCGCGGGAACGGCCATGTTCGCGGCGCTCGAGGTGGCGCGGGAGCTCGACGAGAGGGCGCTCGTCGTGGTGCTGCTGCCGGACTCGGGGCGCTCGTACCTCTCGAAGATCTACAACGACGAGTGGATGCGGCAGAACGGCTTCCTGGACCGCTTCCCGCTCCTCGCGCGCGTGTCGGACGTGATGAAGGATCGCGAGACCGGGACACCCGAGCTCATCGTCGTGTCCAAGAGCGAGTCGATCCGGAATGCCATCGACACCATGCAGAAGTACGGGATCTCCCAGATCCCGGTGGTCGCGAACGGTACCGCGCGGAGCATCTCCGACATCGTCGGCAGCGTGCAGGAGAAGACGATGCTCGACCGCGTCTTCCGGGAGCCCGCCCTCGTCGAGGAGCGGGTCGAGCGGCTCATGGAGGCACCGTTCCCGGTGGTGCAGGCCGATGACGACATCGAGCGCCTCTACAGCGAGCTGTCGGGGGGCGCGGCGGCCCTCGTCGCCGCTCGTGAGGACCGCCCCGTCTCGGTGATCACGAAGGCGGACCTCCTCGAGTTCGTGGCGCACCAGCGCCGGCGCGCACGCTAGGCGCGGCTGATGCCCGACGACATGCGCAGACAGGGATTCGAGACGCTCGCGATCCACGCCGGACAGGAGCCCGAGCGGACCACCGGCGCCGTCGTCGTGCCGATCTTTCAGACGTCGACCTTCGCCCAGGAGGCTGTCGGGAAGCACAAAGGCTACGAGTACGCGCGCACCGGCAATCCGACGCGCCACGCGCTCGAGACGTGTCTCGCTGCCCTCGAGGCCGGCGAGTGGGGACTCGCCTTCGCGTCGGGCATGGCGGCGACGGACGCCGTGGCGCATCTGCTCTCGAGCGGGGATCACGTCGTCATGGGTGACGACGTGTACGGCGGGACGTACCGCTTGTTCGCGCGGGTCTTCGACCGGCTCGGCGTCACCCTCACGGCCGTGGACATGCGCGACCCGCGCACCGTGCGGCGTGCGCTCCGCAAGCGGACCAGGATCGTATGGATCGAGACGCCCACGAACCCGATGCTCAAGGTGGTCGACATCGCCGCCGTCACGGGGTTGGCCAGGAAGGCAGGCGCGATCTCCATCGTGGACAACACCTTCGCGAGCCCGTACCTGCAGCAGCCGCTGCGGCTCGGCGCGGATCTCGTGCTCCACTCGACGACGAAGTACATCGGTGGCCACTCCGACGTCGTCGGCGGGATGATCGTCGGCGTCTCGGAGGACCTCCGAGACCGTCTCGCGTTCATACAGAACGCCGCGGGTGGCGTCCCTGGCCCGCTGGATGCCTGGCTCGTGCTCCGCGGCGCGAAGACACTCGCCGTGCGCATGGACCGCCACTCCGCGAACGGTCAGGCCATCGCCGAGTGGCTCATCGATCACCCGAGGGTCACGGCCGTGAACTATCCCGGGCTGCCCTCGCACCACGGGCACGACCTCGCGCGGCGGCAGATGCGGGCGTTCGGCGGCATGCTGTCCTTCGAGCTGAAGGGCGGCGAGGCGGCCGCGAAACGGATGGCCGCCCGGACTCGCATCTTCGCGCTCGCAGAGTCACTCGGCGGCGTGGAGTCGCTCATCGAGGTCCCGCTCGCGATGACGCACGGCTCGGTGCGTGGTACGAAGCTCGCACCGCCGCCGGGCCTCGTCCGACTCTCCGTGGGCCTCGAGAGCCTCGAGGACCTCATCGCCGACCTGGCGCGGGCGATCGGGAGCGGAGACCCAAGCGGGCCCAAGGCGAGCCGGCCGCGACCGGGAGCGCTAGCCTCGCGGGTGTGAACGTCGCGATCGCCTTCGGTGCGGGCATCCTCTCGTTCCTCTCGCCCTGCGTGCTGCCGCTCGTGCCCGCGTTCCTCGTCAACATCGCCGGTGAGGCCGCGCTCGATGGGACCGCGCGGCGCCGCACGGTGACCCACGCGGTCGCGTTCGTGGCCGGCTTCAGCACGGTGTTCACGCTGCTCTGGGTCGGGCTCGCCCTTGCCGGCGGCCTCGCGGGGGAGCTCAAGTACTGGCTGGAGCGCGCGGCCGGCGGCCTGCTCGTGCTCATGGGCGCGCATATGCTCGGCGTCATCACCCTGCCATTCCTGCTCTACCGGCGCGAGGTGCGCCTCGAGGGTGGGACCACTGGCCTCGCGCGCTCGTTCCTCGTCGGCACGGCGTTCGGTCTCGGGTTCACGCCGTGCGTCGGGCCTTACCTCGGCGTCATCCTCACCCTGCTCTTTGGCGCGGAGCTCGCCTCGGGCGCGCTGCTCCTCCTCGCCTACGCGCTCGGCCTGGGCGTCCCGTTCCTGCTGCTGGCCGGCGGCTTCGGCGCCGCGCGCTCGGCACTGCGCTGGCTCGGCCGTCACCAGCGGGCCGTGAACGTGGTGGGCGGTACGCTCGTGATCGCGATGGGGTTGCTGCTGCTCTCCGGCCAGTTCACGCGGCTGGCGCAGCTGTTCAACTTTCTCCCACTGCTCGGCTGATGGCGGGTGCCGTGATCGCGAGGCGGCCGGTTGGGACGCGCCTGGCCGCGAGCCTCGTCCTCGTGGTGATCGCGGTGTCCTCGCTCGGCGCGCTGCTCTGGCCGAGCCTGCCGTTCGCGACCTCGCGAGAGACGCCGGTGCGCGCCGGCGTGGTGCTGCGGTCGATCGACGACCCCGCCGCGCTCCCGCGGATCGGCGGTGCCGCTCCCGACTTCGAGTGGGTGACCACGGGCGGCATCACGCGGCGCCTCTCCGAGCTGCGCGGCAAGACCGTGATCGTGAACTTCTGGGCAACGTGGTGCGAGCCCTGCCGCGAGGAGATGCCGGCGCTCGACCGCGCGGCGTCGGCGGATCCGACGCTCGCTGTGCTCGCGCTCGATCTCGACGAGAACGCCGCGACGATCGACGGCTTCCTCGAGTCGTATGCCATCCGGCGGCTCGAGCCGATCCTCGACGCGGGGAAGAAGATCGCCACCCGCTATGGCGTCGTCAGCCTGCCCTCGACGTTCTTTCTCGGGCCGGACGGGACCGTGCGTCACCTGGAGATCCGCGGCATGAGCGACGCGCAGATCCGCGACGGCATCGCGAAGGCCCGATGACATCCTTGTCGCGGAGCGGGGAAGACCAGGTCCGCCGGATCGCCCGCCCCGGGCTACCGCGCCTCTACCGCGACGGCCAGCTCACGGAGAGCGGCCGGCTGCCGCCACCGGAGCGCGCGATCAGCCTCATCGTCGATGGCGAGGAGCTCGCGACGATCGCGTGCTCGCCGAGGCGCATCATCGCGCTCGCTCTCGGGTTCCTCCGGCTCGAGGACATCATCCAGAGCGCCGAGGATGTCGCGCTCATGGAGGTGTGCGACGAGGAGACGGTGGTCAAGGTGCGCCTCGCGCCGACGGCGCGCGCGGTGCCGCACGAGCGCAAGCGGATCCTCACCTCCGGCTGCGGGCGCGGGGTGACCTTCTCGCTCGATGTCGTACCGGTCGAGGGCGGCATGCGCGTGCGGCCCGAACAGGTGATGGAGTGGATGGAGCTCCTCCTCGAGGGCGCGACCGGCTACCGCGAGCACGGCGGCACGCACGCCGCGGGCCTTTTCGGACCGGAGGGCCTCGAGCTCCTCGTGGAGGACATCGGGCGGCACAACACCGTCGACCGCATCGCCGGAGAGGCGCTCCTGCAAGACCGGCCGACAGCGGGCAAGACGATCCTCACGAGCGGGCGCATCTCGAGCGAGATGCTCGTGAAGTGCTCGCGCCTGGGCACCGGTCTCGCCGCGTCGCGCACCAGCCCGACCGAGCTCGCGGTCTCGCTTGCGCAGGAAGCCGGGATCGGGCTCCTCGGCTACGTCCGCCGCGGCCAGCTCCAAATCTTCCACGATCCCGGTCGACTGGAGCTACCAGCCTCGCTGTAGCGCCGCCTGGTACTTCGGTACCGGCCGCTGGTGCTGTCGCCCAGCGCGTGGATCCGTCCGATGGTGCGGACATCCTGATCGGGAGGTCATCGATGATCCGCCGCTTCCTCCGCGCCTCTAGCGGGCTCGCGACCCTCGAGTATGTCGTCGGGGCTGCCGTCATCCTCGGCACGCTCGTCACGGGCCTGACCGCATGGAACAACGGTCTCGTCGCGCGCCTGCAGGAGCTGGTCGCACAGCTGCAGGGCGTGCGGTGAACGCGCTGCTTCGCGACGAGGGCACCGTCACCCTCGAAACCACGCTTGCGATCGCGGTCCTCGTACCAGTCCTCTTCGCGATACTGCAATTCGGCGGCGCGTTCCAGCGGTGGATCGCCCAGGACGCCGTCGCCGTGCAGGGTGCCCGTCACGCGGCCGAGGTCGGCGGCGACGCTCCCGAGGTCCGTCGCGCGATCGACACGTCCCTTCGCGCGAGCGGGCTCGATCCGGCGACGGTGAGCGTGGCGATCGAGCCCGCGACGGTCGGCTGGCGTGAGCCGATCCAGGTGCGCCTCGGCTCCGACGCACGCATCGCGATCCCGTTCCTCTTCACCGCCACGTTGCCGCTGCGCTCGACCGCCGTCGCGCGCGGTGAGGTGGCGCGATGAGCGGCGAACAGGGCAACGCGTCGCTCGTCGCGGTGCTCGTGCTCCCGTTGCTCGTGCTGGTGCTCGGCGTGGTGCTGGACCTCGGCATGCTCCGTCAGAGCGCCGCCCGCGTGCGCGCTGCGGCGGATCTCGCAACGCTGGTCGCCGTGAACGATCAGGACGAGGCCGCTCTCGCCGAGCGCGGCGAGCTGCATCTGGCGGCTGACGCGGAGTCGGTCGCGCGCGAGTACCTGCTGCGCAACCTCACTCCCGTTGGCGCCAGCCTTGGTGCGACAGCGCACGACATCGCGGCGGCGGCCGAGGTCGCCGTCTTTCCCGAAGGCGGGGTCGATCAGCGCGCCGGTCGCACGTACGACAGGCCGACGGTCCGCCTGTTCGTTGAGGTCCCCCTGCGCACCGGTCTGCTGCGAGCGGTGCTCGGGCCGACCGTCGTGATTCGCGCTCTCTCTGCGGCGGCCGCGCGATGATCGGCCGTGCGCTCGCGATGCTCGTGACGGCTGCGGCCATCGCCGCCTCTCCAGCGTTCGCCTGCGACCCGTACTCGGATGACTGTCGGAGGTGGCGGGAGGACGCGACCTGGGAGCTGGAGCCGTCTCCGCAGGAGCCGCTCTGGGAGCCGGGGCCGGTGCTCGCGCCCATCGCTGCCGAGGGCCTCCACCCCGTGACCGAGGTGTACGTCGCGGACATCGTTCGGGTGGCTGGACCACTCATCACCTACGGCACCGAGACCGTGTCCGAGACTCCAGGGACGTACGCGCGCGTGGTCGATACGGTCGGAACGGGCGTGGCGAGCGCGTACGACGGCACCGCGTTCAACGGTCGCGCGGCACTCGACGACGGCCGCAGCGTCGCCGGCGCCTACTACGAGAGCTTCGTGTTGAGTGGGGGCACCTTCGTGCCGATCAGCGTCGTCTTCTTCCAGGACGACAGCTTCCTGAGGCAGCCGGTCCGGCAGCCGGCGCCCTCGCCCGCGCCAGAACCCGCCTCGACCAAGCTGCCGATGGCAGCGACGAGCCCGGCGCCGCTCACGGTCCCACGAGTCCCCGTAATTCGGGCCGGTGTCTCGACGTCTCCGCTCGTTGAGCCGCGCACGGAGATCGAGGTGCTCCGCGGGCGCGCGATCCGACTGTGGATCCGTGCCGCGGTCGACGGAGTCACGCAGCCGGTCGGCAGCTGGCAGATCCGCTCCGGTGACCACGTGGCGCTCGGCCCGTCGAGCGGTGACGGCGACGATCCCTTCATCGCGAGGTGGGACGTTGTCACGCCGCCCGGCACGGCCTGGACTCTCGCCGTCGAGACAACGACGGCGGTGGACGGTCTGCCTCACGTGTCGGTGAGCGAGGTGATCGTCGTCGTGCGATCGCCCGCGCTCATCCGGTGACGCGGCGCCGCAACGCGCTGCTCGTGGGTGCGCTTGCCGCGGGTGTCCTGTCCGGCGTGGTGTACTACGCGAGCGCGCAGCGGACCACGATCCTCGTCGCCGCCCACGAGCTGCCGGCGACGCGCCCGCTCGGCCCGGGTGATCTGGTGCTGCGGCCTTTCCCGGCTGATGCGATTCCCGCAGGCGCGCTTCGCGATCCGGACTCCGCCGTCGGCCGCTACCTCCGCACTCCGCTCGGAGCCGGCCAGCTCGTGCTCGCGGGCTCCCTGGCGGATGCGGCGGCGCTCTTTGGCAGCGGACTGGGCCCGCCGACCGGGATGCGCGCCATCGCGGTGCCCGTGACCGCGTCGACCGCGCTCGGTGGCGCGATCGCGCCCGGGCACCGCGTCGACGTCATCGCCATCCCCCTGTCGGGGAAGGCGCCGGCCGGCCGTGCGATCGAGCTGGTGGCGTCGCGCGCCGTGGTCCTCGACGTCAGAGGAGAGTCTGGCCGGCCGCTCGGTCTGGAGACAGCGCGTTCAGCTGCGCTCGACAGGATCGGGAGCATCGTCATCGCGGTCGCCGCCAGCGACGAGCTGCGTCTCGCTGAGCGCATTCCGACGAGCACCTTCGTTGTGGTGCTGACACCTTGATCCTCTCGCCCCAACGCCTGCCGCCGCCCCTCGTCGCGGCCCCAACCCCTGCGGCTCGTGGGGACGCCTGCGGCGTCAGCCCGGCAAAGGCCGGCCTCATCTGGTCCAGGCTGACCGGGCGACCCACGGGGGACATCGATCTTGCCGTGATGCGCTGGTCCAAAGATCTCGCTCGCGCAGAGGGAGCGATATGGGCGAGCGCGGATCGTGCCGATCAAGCGCATCTCCGCCGCGATCTCGCGCAGGTCGGGATCGGCCTGGTCGAGGAGAGTCGCCCGGAGCCGCCGCCCCGCCTCGTGCTCACCCTCGCCTCCGACCTCCGGCCCGCGGCCTTTCCGGTCCTGGAAACGCTCAGGCTCGAGCGGCTTCCGCTCCACGATGCCACGCGGATGGTCCTTGGCAGGCGGGTCTTGCGCCGCGCGCTGCATCGCTACCGCGAGCCTCGCGAGCGCGCCTGCCGAGCACTCCTTCGGGGTGCCGATGAGCTGGCGTGGTGGGATCGGCGTGCCTGGCTGCCGCGGCACTGCCTGCGCCAGAAGGGCATCCGCGGATACTTCCGGCCGGTCCTCTTCGACAAGCAGGCGCTCGCCGCCCCTCGCCGCGGCGGACTCGTCCGCGCGAGCGACGGTGCGATCACGCGGTGGGCGTTCGCGTGACGGTCCGCGGGTGGATCGACCGCCTGGTCGGGCCCTACGCGATCCTTCTGCTGCGCGAGGCAACGGGTCGGTCCGATCCGGTGCCCCATCTCGTCCCTACTCGCGCCGCCGCGCTGCCGCCCGCCGCCCGCGTCGCCTTCTGGTCCCTCACCGCCGGCGTCGGCTCGTCGACACTTGCGGCGCTTGTCGCGCATCGCTCCACCGCGGCGCGCTCCCCTGCGCTGCTCATCGATCTCGACCGGCGCGTACCTTCGCTGGCACTCCGCGCGGGCATCGAAGGTGCGACCGTGGCGGATGCGCTCCTGCGCCCCGGACGGGAAGCCGAGCTCGTGAGCCGGTGGTCGACCACGCCATTCCTGCCCGGTGCTCCCGGACTGCACGGCGCCGTCGACGGGGGGAGGCTGTCTGCGGTCGTTGAGGGCGCAGCCGGCGGACGTCCGGCTGTCATCGACCTCGGCTGCGGCGCCGAGGCACTGGACGCACGACTCCTCGGGTGCTGCACGAGGCTTGTCGTGTGTGTTGGCACTCGCGTCGCCCAGCTGCAGGCGGCCTTCTGCACCGTGCCGCTCCTGTCCATGGTGGCGCTGCCGGTCGCACTCGTCGTCGTCGGTGCGAGCGAGGAGGACGCCCGGCACATCGCGGAGCGCCTGCCGTGGCCGCTTGCCTCGGTCATACCGCCTGACGAGCACCTTGCCCGCGACGAGTTCGCCGCGCGCGCGCCTACGCTCCATGCGGTCGATCGCCTGATCCGGGCACTCGCGTGAACGCCGACGTGCTGTCGCGGATCCGCACGGAGATCGCCGGCCTCTCCGATCCCGCAACGCTTCTGGGCCTATATTCGGAGCCCGGCGGCCGCGCCGTGCTTCGCGATCGCGTCCGCGCTCTCGCCCGCTCGCCCGTCGATGAGTCCGAGCTCGACGGGATCTGTGCCGAGCTGTTCGGCTTCGGGCCGCTGCAACCGTGGCTCGACGACCCGGAGGTCACCGATGTCCTCGTCAACGATCCGGGACAGGTCTTTGTCGAGCGCGCGGGCCGCCTCGTGCGGACGGACGCGCGCTTCCGCGACCGCGGGGAACTCGCGGATCTCGTGTACCGCATCGCGGCGAGCGTCGGCCGGGAGTTGACGATCGAGCAGCCTTTCGTTGACGCGCGGATGCGCGAGCGCTTCCGGGCCGTCCGCTTGCGCGTTCGGGACGGTGGGCTGGACATGCTTAGGCGGGCGGCATGAGAGACCCACGCTGGTACCGCGAAGGCCCACCTGCGCGGCTGCGGTGCGGCCACCCAAACGAAGACGGCACGCTGGGCGCTGCGTATGTAGACGGTCGCATCAGCGAGGACCAATACCTCTCCGCCCGGGACCAAGTTGCCGAGGCGCGAAT
>JACDAF010000282.1 GCA_013695575.1 Chloroflexota bacterium
GGCGACCTCGCCGCAGCGCGGAGCCACGCGCTCCGCGTGTTGGACCTCTCGGAAGAGAACGAAGCGGCGCTCGAGCTCCTCCGCCAGATCGACGCGGCTCGCTAAATGAGGCCTTCCCCGGACCGGATATGGTCCGGGAAAGGCCTCAAGCGAAGGAAACCTGGTCGCGAGCTCAGCGGCGGCGGCGACCCGCCATCACCAGCAACGTGAGGCCCGACGCCGCGCCGGCGCCGCCCACGAGCAGACCAAGGAGCGCGCTCGATGGCGCGGTACTCGTGCTGGGCAGCCGGACCGGCGCCGCCACCGGCGCTGCGCCACTCGTCGGTGGAAGGAGAACAGTCACCGGCGCCGCCACCGGCGCCGAGCCGCTCGTCGGTGGAACTGTCACCGGCGCCGAGCCGCTCGTCGGTGAAAAGAGAACCACGGGCGGAAGTGCCGCCGGCGTTCCATCGACCTGCCGTTCGGCCGCCACATTCCCGACGATCACGTTCAGCGTCGCACCGCCGCCGGGCGATCCGATAGCGCCCAGCGCGCTTGCCGCGAGCGCAGTCCCAAGCAGCACGATCGTGAAGACCGTCAACATCGCCGTACGCATAGTCGCCTCCCACACCGCCGAGTTCTTACGGGCAGTCTGCGCGTCCAGGGCGCAAGCTCAATACCGAAAACACGGTATGCCTCGATGGGATCACACCACCCCAGAGGTACGGCGTCCCGAGGAACGAGCGGGCGGTGGCGACGAGATCCGCGGCCGTCGGGGAGCGGTGCGGCAGATCCGCGATCTCGGCGGCGTCCTCGAGCGACACGTAGCCCGTCAGGGCCCCTTCGCGCTCGGAGCCCAGGCGAACGTTGACCCACACCCAGCCGCCGCCAGCCGCTGGGACCTGCTGCGACGCGAGCGGCGTCCCTGCGGGGAGGTGCCCCACCGGCTCCGCGGCGGTGTCGGGCGCACGGCGGATCGGCGCCAGCGTCCGCCCGACGAGCCGTCCGCCCTGGGAGCCGGGCATCGCCTCAACCAGGTCGTCGTGGATCCAGCCGAAGTAGTGGTCCTGGGCCTGCACGTAGAGCCACCGCTCGCGCGAGCCGAGCACGCGCGCGATCTCCTTGTAGTGGAGCTGATCCACCAGCTCGGCGTCGTGGGTCGGCGCACCGCGCAGGTCGGCGATCGGCGCGAGCACGTGCGCGTAGGGCGGGATGACCATCGCGACACGCGTCGCGGTGGTCGTCGTCACCGACGGTACCGGAGCACCGGCCTGCGCGCCGCGCCCACCTCGTCGAGCCGGCGAAGCGGCGCGCGCAGGGGCGCGTCACGCACCGTCCCCGGCTCCGTCTCGATCCGCCGGGCGATGCGCAGGAGGGCGTCCGCGAAGGCGTCGAGCGTCTCCTTCGGCTCGGTCTCGGTGGGCTCGATCATCAGCGCCTCGGCCACGATGAGCGGGAAGTACACCGTCGGCGGGTGAAAGCCCTCGTCGATGAGCGCTTTCGCGATGTCGAGCGCGCTCGCCCCCTGCTTCTTCTGCTTGGCCGCGGTGAGCACGAACTCGTGCATGCAGGTGCGCTCGTACGCGAGCTGGTAGGTCGAGCGGACGCGCGAGAGCAGGTAGTTGGCGGCAAGGATCGCATCGCGGCTCGCCTCTGCGAGCCCCTCCTCGCCAAGCGAGCGCATGTAGGTGTAGGCGCGCACGAGCACACCGAAGCTGCCGAGGAAGGAGCGCACGCGCCCGACGCTGTCGGGGTGATCCAGCGAGCGACCGAACGTGCCGTCGTCGTTCCTGCGCACGCGCGGCGACGGCAGGTACGGCTCGAGCGGCGCTGTCACGCACAGCGGGCCGGCACCCGGACCGCCGGCGCCATGCGGTGTCGAGAACGTCTTGTGCAGGTTGATGTGGACGCAGTCGAGCCCGAGGTCACCCGGCCGCGCGAGCCCCATCAGCGCGTTCAGGTTGGCTCCGTCCCCGTACACGAGGCCACCGACCTTGTGCACTGCGGCGCAGACCTCGCGCACGCGCTCCTCGAAGAGGCCGAGCGTGTTCGGGTTGGTGAGCATGAGGCCCACGACGTCGTCGCCAAGCGTGTCCTCGAGCGCGGCGATATCGATGTTCCCTCGGGCATCGCTGCGGACCGTCGTCACGTCGAAGCCGCACATCGCAGCCGACGCCGGGTTGGTGCCGTGCGCGGAGTCGGGCACGATGACGCGCCGCCGACCGGTGTCACCGCGCGCGTGGTGGTAGGCCTTGAACATGAGGATCGCGGTGAACTCCGCGTGCGCGCCTGCGGCGGGCTGGAGCGACACGGCAGCGAAGCCGGTGATGCCCGCGAGCATCTCCTGCAGCTCGCACATCAGGCGGAGCGCGCCCTGGATCGTCTCATCCGGCTGCAGCGGGTGAAGGTCGGCGAACCCCGGGAGCGACGCGGCCCGGTCATTCACCTTCGGGTTGTACTTCATCGTGCACGAGCCGAGCGGGTAGAAGCCCGTGTCCACCGCGTAGTTCAGCTGCGACAGGTGGGTGAAGTGCCGCACCACCTGGAGCTCGGAGAGCTCGGGCAGCCCGAGCGGCGCCTGTCGAGCGAAGTCGGGCGGGACGGGATCGCTCGCCTCGTCGCGGATATGGCGCCCCGAGCGGCCCTCGCGATGCAGCTCGAACAGCAGCGGCTCGAGCGCCGGCGTCTCGGTGCGCGCACCGGTGTCCGGGGCGACCTGCGTGCGGACCGACGGCTGGGTCACGCCCGCGCCGGCTCGCGCGCGCCTGCGACGGCGCGTTCCAGGGCGCCGGCGATCGCGTCGATGTCCTGGTCGGTCGTGAGCTCGGTGCATTGGAGGACGAGCGCATCGGCGAGCACCGGGTCGTCGCGCAGCCCGAGGCCGACGACGATCCCGTCCGCGAGGAGCGCGTCGTACAGGGCACCCACAGGCGTGCGCAGCGGGAACCGATCCAGGAACGGACGGTCGAACGCGACGGCGCAACCCGGGATGCGCGCGAGCCGCGCGGCGAGCGCGTGCGCCTGCGCGGCGC
>JACDAF010000268.1 GCA_013695575.1 Chloroflexota bacterium
GAGCGTGAGCATGAGGCTGCGCTCCCCGCGGCGAGCGCCCTCGGCAATGTACTGCAGGGCCATCACGCTCTTGCCCACGCCCGAGATGCCGGCGACGACCGTCGTGCTGCCATGGAAGTAGCCGCCGTTCACGATCTCGTCGAGGCCGGGGACCCCGGTGGAAGCGCGTTTCGTCGTATCGAAGGCCGCGGCTCGATCGCGCGCAGCGACCCTCGGCGCCTGGACGCGGCGGTACGCCTCGATACCCTTCCCGTCGACGATGCGGAAGGAGTGCCGGCCCATCTGGTAGTCGTGCCCCCGGGACTTCGCGATCTCGAGCGACCGCACCGACGCGCGCGCGACGTCCTCGAGGCTCAGCCGGATCACCGTGTCGGCGATGGACTCCTCCGGCAGGGCGGACCCGTCCCGCAACGCGGCGGCCTCGAGCGCCAGGACCGGCGTGAGATCCTCGCGCTGGAGCCCCTCCACAAAGACGTGGAACGCTTCGCGCGGCTCCAGCACGTCCGTCCCCATGCCGGCCACGCCGTCCACGAAGATGCGACGCGCTCTCATCTTCGCGGCCTGCTCGAGCAGGAGGCTGTCGGCCTGCTGGATCTCCTGGCGAAAGACCTCGCGCGTCGTGAAGATGATCCGGACGCGTCCGTCGCGCTCGAGCGCGGGAAGGTCCCAGCCAAAGCCCGCGGCGTCGCGGATGAGCTTCGCGGGCGAGACCTCGAAGAGCACGATGATGCCTGGCTCGTCGAAGACGCTCGCGCCGCGATACACGAACTCGACGCCGAGCGTCGTCTTGCCGGTCCCGACCGCGCCCTCGACGAGGACGATGTTCCGCCGCGGCACGCCACCCGATAGGACCGCGTCGAGGCCCGCGATACCGGTCCTAACGAGATCGCGCTCCGTCAACACCCCCATCGCCTCGTTCAGCCAGCCCGCCTAAGCCGCTCGCCGGCACGAAGGGCGACGAGGGCACCCCGTGGGGTACGCGTGGGCTTCGGGAGCACGTCGATGACGGCAAGCCGGCCGTCGCGGGTCGAGGCGAGGTCGAGCAGCGATGACAGTGGCGCACCGCGGCCACTGCCGTTGAAGATGTACAGATCCGCATCGGCCGCCCGGCCCTTGAGCCGTGTCACGAGGCCCGCCTCCAGCAGGTGCTCGAGCGCCTCGGCAACCTCGCTCTGGCTGTACCCGACGAAGTTCACGATCTGCTCGGTCGTCAGCAGGACATGTGAATGCCGCGTGAAGAACAACAGGAGATCGAGGTCACACGCCGACCGCACCTGGTCGGTCGTATCCAGCCAGACCCGGATCTGCTCGCGTTCCACGGATGCGTAACTGTACGCGGGCGAGAAGCAGCGGGTCGAGCCGTGCGTCTCCAGCGGGAGAGAGCGATGCTACCCGCCTCTTGCGATCTTCTCCCTGAGCCGCAGCACGCCCTCGGTGAGCGCCTCGGGTCGCGGCGGGCAGCCCGGAACGTACACGTCGACAGGGACGATCGTGTCGACGCCCTGGAGCGTCGCGTAGCTGTCCCAGAATTCGCCACCGCTCGCTGCGCAGTTCCCCATCGCGATCACCCACTTCGGCTCAGGCATCTGCTCGTAGAGGCGTCGCAGGCGCGGCGCCATCTTGTGGGTCACCGTGCCCGCGACGATCATCACGTCCGCCTGCCTCGGGCTCGAACGGAATACCTCGGCGCCGAAGCGCGAAAGGTCATGGTGCGACATGGCGCTGGCCATCATCTCGATCGCGCAGCATGCGAGCCCGTACCCGAGCGGCCAGGGGCTGCGGGACCGCGCCCAGTTCACAAGGTTCTGGACCGTCGTGAACACGATGTTGTCGTCGCTCGCCAGGATGCCGGGGGTCGGGCGTTCCGGGGCCGGAGTGCCGAGGCCCGCCTGCTCGGTGATCGGGCGCTTCTGGATGACGTCATGCTCGAAGTCGATCGGCCGCGCCTCGAGCTTCTCGTCGATCGTCATGGCATCAGTTTACGGCGCCATCACGCTCCTGCGTGGGCGAGCGCGAACAGCGCCTCGTGGACGCCCGGACCGCTCGCGAGCAGACCCGGCACGCCCGAACGCACTCCCGGCACCTCGCTGACCTGCCCGCCCGCTTCACGCACGAGCAGGACGCCGGCAGCCCAATCCCACGGGTTCGCGACGGTCTCGAGGTACGCGTCGGCCCGTCCCGCCGCCGTCCAGGCGAGATCGAGCGCGGCGGACCCGAAGCGACGGAGGTCACGCACACGCGCGACGAGCTGGGCCTGCTGCCGCGCCTGGACCACACGCTCCTCAGCGACATAGGAGAACCCCGTCATCAGCAGGACGCGCGCAAGGTCCGTCTCCGAGGAGACGGAGAGCCGCTCGACGCCGCACCAGGCGCCGCCGCCACGAGACGCGACGAACAGCTCGTCGCGCACGGGATCGTGCACGACGCCAACGACGGCCTCGTTGCCCTCGAGCGCGGCGATGCTGACCGACCACTGCGGTACGCCGTACAGGTAGTTCACCGTGCCGTCGAGAGGGTCGATGAGCCAGCGGATGCCGCTCCCGCCGGCGGTCGCGCCCCCTTCCTCGGCGACGATCGCATCGTCGGGACGCGCGGCGTGGATCCGGCTGACGATCGCGACCTCGGCGGCGCGATCGGCATCAGAAGCCGGATCGGTGTGGCTCGATTTCGTGGTGACACCGGTGGCGGGCCCGCGCCAGCGCTCGAGCAGGATCTCGCCCGCCGCGCGTGCGGCCCCCTCGGCCAGAGCCAGCAGCTCGACTGCCAGGGCTGAGGCCCGCCCCGGCCCTGGATGCACGGGCGTCATTGCTGCACGATCCGGCCTTCCAGCTGAGGGTTCACCGGCGAGTGTGCGGCGATGTACGCCGCGACCACGTCCACCTCCACATCGCCGACCTTCACGTTCGTCCCCTTGCCGAAGCCGGTGTGGCCATCGCCGCCGGTATAGAGGTAGTCGATCGTCACGATGCGGTAGGTCCGCGCCTCGTCAAGAGGCGCACCCGCCACCTTCGCCTCGAGCAGGCGCTGCCCCGGCGCGTTCGAGAGCCGGTAGACGAAGCTCCCCCCGGCGACATGCAGCCGTCCGGCCGAGCCCGAGGCGCCCTCGAACACCTCGCGGAGCTGCGCGCCAGTCAGCTCCACCTGGACGATCGTGTTGGCGAAGGGCAGCACCTGGTACAGCTGCCCGAACGTGATGTCACCGGCGGGCAGCGACGCACGTACACCCGCCTGGTTGTAGAA
>JACDAF010000339.1 GCA_013695575.1 Chloroflexota bacterium
TGCAGCACGGCACGGAGATCGCGATCATCCTCCGCGATCACGGCCTGCCGACGCTCGACATCTAGAGATCCGTGACGTCGGCCCGGAGCCATTGACGGCAGCGATGAAGTGGGCGCAGGTGGTCAAGCTCGCGCTGGGACTTCCCGAAGTCGCGGAGAGCACCTGGTTCGGCACCCCCTCGCTCAAAGTGCTCGGAAAGGGGTTCGTCCGGCTCAAGGACGAGGACACCATCGTCTTGCTGGTCGATTCGGTCGACGAGCAGGAGCTCCTCATGCGGCTTGAGCCGGAGGTGTACTTCATCACCGACCACTACCGCGGCTGGCCGGCGGTCCTGGCGCGACTCTCGGCCCTGCGCACGCCGGGCGCACGCGCGCGGCTCGAGGCGGCGTGGCGGGTGAAGGCGCCGAGGTCCCTGGTCCGGGCGCGCGATGCGCCGGCCGCTAGTCCTGCTCCGACGCAGCGTCGGCCGGTCCCGCAGTCCGATCGAGGGCGAAGGCGACCGCAACGCCCAAGGTGAGGCGGCGACGGTCTCGCTGGGGACTCCGACTACTGCCAGAGGCGGTAGAAGCGGAAGAATGGATGCTCGATGCCGAGGACCTCGACGTCCCGGAAGCCGGCGGCCATCGCGTACCGGCGTAGCGTGTCGGGACGCATGACCGTGCCCGTCGCGGCGCTCGGCTGCTCCGCGAGGCCATTCGGCAGGCAGATGAGGATCGACGCTCCGTACATCAGGCGCTCGACGTCATCCCCCGGTGCGGTGAAGGACTCCGCCACGCGCTCATCCATGACGAGCACCGTGCCACCCGCGACCAGCATCTCGCGCGCGGCGCGGAGCGTCTCGACCGGGCGCGAGAGGTCGTGCACCGCCTCGAAGATCGTGACCAGGTCGTACCGCCCCTTGTGCTCGGGGTCGGCGGCGTCGCGGACATGGAAGTTGACACGATCGGCAACTCCGGCCTCGGCCGCCGCGCGACGCGCCGTCGCGATAGCGCGGTCGTCGAGGTCGAAGCCGTCGACGCTCGTCATCGGGTAGCCCTTCGCGATGGCGATGCTCGACCAGCCAACGCCGCAGGCGACGTCTGCGACGCGCGCGCCCTGTCCGAGCTTGGCGTGCACGTCGGCGATCTGCGGAAGGAACTCCTGCGTGAGCTGGTGCCGGAAAAGCGGGCGGTTGAAGTCGCCCTGCGACTGCCAGAGGTCGTCGCCGTAATCGGCCCAGGAAACCCCGCCGCCGCTCCGGTAGGCCTCGAGTAGCCTCGGCATCACCGCAGCCGCCGGCGGAAGGAGGCGCGCGAGCGGCACGATCGAGTTGAGACTATCGCGGTCGAGGAGCGGCTCGGCATGCGCGACCGGGAGCGTGTAGGCGCGCTGGTCCGGGGCCTTCGACGTGTCGTTCATGACCAGAATGCCGGTGACTGCCTGCTGCTCGAGCCATTCGCGCGCGTACCGCTCCGCGATGCCCGTCCGCGCCGCCAGCTCCGCCGAGGTCGCCGGGCCTTCATCGGCGAGACTCCGATACAGACCGAGCGTGTCGCCGATGTACACCGTCAACAGGTCAGCCGAGGCGAGGAACGCGCCGAAGAGCCTGCCGACGAACGCGTCGCGCTGCGTCGCTTGGTCCTCAGTGAG
The DNA here is from genome assembly GCA_013695575.1 of Chloroflexota bacterium. GTDB lineage: Bacteria > Chloroflexota > Limnocylindria > P2-11E > P2-11E > JACDAF01. The sequence goes on from JACDAF010000339.1 coordinate 1,630, forward strand.
GGTCGTCCGAGTCGGCTCGCTGATGGCTACCTGTTTCTCCTTGCTGTCTCGGGTGCGCGCGGCAGCGGCGCTGCCGGTCATGCTACATCTGGCCGCACCGCCCCCCGACGCTTTCGGCGTCGCGGCGTGGGTGACACAGAGAACCGACTTGCAGTGTGCGCGACAAGGCGTGATCCCTTCCACGGACCTGAGCAGCACCGGATCGGAGGCGCCGAGAGAACGCGGGCACGGATGCCCCGCCACTCACTCGGATGGCTCTCGCGGGTGCGGGCGGTCAGCGGCTTCGTCGAAGTGCGCACTGGTGCGGAGACTTCGCTGGCGTCGCCGCTGAAAGTTGCGCGACAGCTGTTCCTGCCTCCGATCGAGACGCTCCAGCTCCCGCTGCAGTCGGCGCGAGTTCACGAGTCGCGAGCGATCGAGCGAGCCGTCCGCGATCGCCGCGAGCACCGCACAGCCAGGGTCGGCCTCG
>JACDAF010000347.1 GCA_013695575.1 Chloroflexota bacterium
CCCCACGCGGGAGCGAGCGCCGTCGGGATGTCGTTCGCATCGTGATAGTGACGAGCGCCGGACGGTCCGATGGCGTAGGCGAAACGGCCGTCGCGCGTGAAGCGATCGCGGATGAGCGCACGCAGCCCGTCGCCATCGCGGCCGTAGGCGACGAGGGTCCGCCACAGCAGCAGGTGGCTCGAGAAGTGGAACGGCTCGGCGAGTGGGTCGTCGGCGGGCGTCTCTGCCGTCGCGATGAGGCCGCCATCCGCGCGGCCGAGCAGCCGGTCGAGCACGGTCTCGGCCTGCGGACCGTATCGCGCGAGCAGCGAGCGATCGCCGGTGAGGCGCGTGTGCTCGGCCAGCAGGAGCGGCGGGTAGAGCTGCTGGTCGAGCTGGAACGCGCGATCCTTCGCCGGCCCCGTCGCGAGCGACGAGCGCGGCCACCAGCCATCGGGCCGCTCCGCCCGCTCGAAGCACCATCGCAGGAAGCCGCCGACCGTCGAGCGGACGCGGGCGTCGCCCGGGGCGACGGCAAGGAGCATCCGCGCGACGTAATAGGCGTCACGCGTCCACACGAGCGGCAGGATCTCGTGGTCCGCGAGGATCGCCACCGCGCCATCGACCTCGCACGAGGCGCAGTCGAGCGCGTACACCACCGCACGTTGAACGGGCCCCGTCGCGGCGGCCCAGGGGACCGTCGCGCGCGCCGCGAGCTCCCGCTGTAGGAGCATATCGGCCGATCCGGCGAGCGAGCGCGCCTCCGCGATCGCATCGACGCGGTCACGACCGAACGCGGCGGCGAGCGCGATCGCGCCGCGCGCGGGAGCGATCACGAGTGCGGCGGCCACGCCGAGGTCCCGGTCCTCGATCCAGCGCGCTCCCTCGAGCTCACCCTCCTTCCGGGCTTCGCGCGCCGGTCGCAACGGGCCACCTTCCGTGAGCTGCGTGTACGCGGCACGCGCGAGCCGGAGCCCGCCCACCAGACGCGGGTCGACCCGGCCACTGATGACTTGCACCGCGCCGCGCCGCCCCGCGGGCGCGAACGCGGTCAGCTCGGCGCCGCTTCCGAAGCGGATGCGCGGCAGCGCGGCCTCGAGCAGCTCGTGGCCCTGCGCCTCGCCGGCGTCCAGGCCGTATCCGGCGCGGTCACGGGCGGCCAGCGCCGCGCGGTAGCGGCGGACCTCCGACTGATCGCGACGCCGCGTCTCGTCGAACCGCGGGGCGCTCGTGAGCACGACGCGTCCGTGCGCGGGATGCGCGACCCCGAGCGTGAGCCAGCGGCCGTCCGCGCCGAGCGTGCCCGCCACGACGCCGTTCCCGACGTCGAGCGGCTTGTACGAGCGAGTGGGGTCGAGGGTCGCGGACCGGATCAGGAGAGAGCCCTCACGCAGCCGTCGCGCGCAGCGAGGGCCATCGATCGAAGACGAGGGAGTCGGTCACGTACCCTCGCGCTCATGGATCTCAGACTCGAGCCGCGGCTGCGCGAGATCGTCGAGCGGCTCGGATCGGGACCCCGGCTGCACACGATCACCGTAGCCGAAGCGCGCGCGGCGTCCGTCACGCGTCGCTCGCTGCTTCAGCGTCCGAGCGAAGCGGTCCGTCGCGTCGAGGATCTCGCGGTCCCGACGGGCGCCGGTCCACTGCGCGCGCGTCTCTACGCGCCGCGCGATGGAGCGCCGGTCCTGCTGTACCTGCATGGCGGGGCGTGGGTCCTCGGCGACCTCGACGGTCCCGACCACCTGTGCCGCGCGCTCGCGAACGCGTCGAGGTGCGCGGTGCTGTCGCTCGATTACCCGCTTGCGCCCGAGCATCCGTTCCCCGCCGCCGCCGAGGCCGCGTACGAGACCGCGTGCTGGCTCGCCGCGGGTGGATCCGTGGCAGGCCGCGGGGTCGGCATCGCCGTCGGCGGCGACAGCGCGGGCGCGAACCTCGCGGCGGCCGTCGCGCTCATGTCCCGAGATCGGGGCGGCCCGCCGCTGCGATCGCAGCTGCTGCTCTTCCCGCCCACCGACGCGAACGCGCCCCGCTCTGCCGCCGACGAGCAGCAGCCGCTGCTGACCGCGGCGGAGATGTCGTGGGGGTGGCGGCACTATCTCGGGCGCCCGGAGGACGGCGATCATCCCTACGCCTCACCGCTCCGCGCCGACACGCGAGGCGTGGCATCCGCGATCATCGTCACGGCGGAGCACGACGTGCTCCGCGCGGAAGGCGATGCGTATGCCGCGAGGCTGCGCGCAGCCGGTGTCGCGGTGAGGCACCGCTCGTATCCCGGGATGGTCCACGGCTTCCTCGGCCTGTTCGGGGAGCTGCCCGCCGCGCGCCGGGCGCTCGACGACGTGGCCGAAGCGCTGCGCGATGCGCTCGCGGACTGAGAGCGCGCGCGAGCGTAGCCTGCCGACGTGGCGTACCAGCCCGCACCGCGCTACCCGCTCGTCCACGGCGCGGTCGATCGCGGATTCGCGCCACTCGCGTCGGAGATCGAGCGCTCCCGACCGGCATCGCTGGCGATCGATGGTCCTGCCGGGCTCGACTGGGAGGTGCTCACCGCGGGGCTGCTGGCGGAGCTCGCACGGCGGGGCATCACGGCACGCGCGATCGACGTTCGCCTGCGGCTGCGCGACTGGGCAGAGATCGAGCGGATGACCGAGCGGCCGGCCCTGCGCGGCGACCCGGTCTTCGCTGCCGCCGCGGACATCGACGTGGCTGCGCTGTTCGCGGACCCACCCGCGGCGCCGCCGGGTGGCGAGGACCTCACGATCGCGTACGGTCCCGCGAGCGCGCTCACGCCGCACACGCTCCTCTGGTACGCCGATGTGCCGAAGCGCGTGGCGCAGCGCCGCGCGGAGAGGGGTGGTGTCCCGAATCTCGGGCAGCCGCGGGG
>JACDAF010000356.1 GCA_013695575.1 Chloroflexota bacterium
GCCGGTCGGCTTTCCGACGGGACCTGGGTCTTTCCCAAAGGTCAGCCCGACGGGAACGAGACGATCGAAGAGACGGCGCTCCGCGAGGTCCGTGAGGAGACGGGACTCCAGGTGCGTGCCCTCTCGCCGCTCGGTCAAGTCGAGTACTGGTTCGCTGCCGGCCCCGAGCGTGTTCGGAAGGCCGTGCACTTCTACCTGATGGAGCCGATCGGGGGTGACACCTCGCTGCATGACCAGGAGTACGACGAGGTCCGCTGGGTCCCGGTGCGGGAGGCGCGCCGGATGCTCTCCTTCGACACCTACCGCGAGGTCCTCGACCGCGCGCTCGCGGCGCTCGCCGCGTGAGCGGCGGGTCCCTGCGCCGGACCTCACTGCACGACGCGCATCAGGCGCTCGGGGCGAGGCTCGTCCCGTTCGCCGGGTGGGAGATGCCTCTCCAGTATCCGGCGGGGATCGTGGCCGAGCATCGCGCGGTCCGTGCCAGCGTCGGTGTGTTCGATCTGTCGCATATGGGCGAGTTCCACTTCCGCGGCGAGGGTGCGCCCGTCGCGGTCGATCGCCTCGTCTCCAGCGACATCGCCGGGCTTGCCGTTGGGCAGGCGCGTTACGGCCTTCTCTGCAACGAGCGCGGCACGATCGTGGACGACGTCATCGTCTACCGGATCGCAGCCGACGAGATGCTCATGGTCGTCAACGCCGCGAACGTGGAGAAGGACGCGCGACACGTGCAGGCGCGGCTGCCACAGGACGTCGCGTTCGAGGACGCGTCGCTCGAGACCGCGCTCATCGCGGTGCAGGGCCCGCGCGCCGCGGTCCTGCTCTCGGCCGTGACCGATCTCGAGGTCCGCGAAGAGTCCATCGAGAGCTTGCCGGCCTTCGGCGTGACGCGTGGGCGTGTCGGCGGCGTGCGCGCGACCATCGCGCGCACCGGCTACACCGGCGAGGACGGCTTCGAGGTGTTCATCCCGCACGAACGCGCACCAAGCCCCTGGAACAGGCTGCTCGCGGCGGGCTCGGCCATGGGTGTGGCGCCGATCGGCCTGGGCGCGCGCGACACGCTCCGGCTCGAGGCGCGCTTCTCCCTCTACGGCAACGAGATCGACGAGACGACGGACCCCATCGAGGCGGGCCTCGGGTGGACGTGCAAGCTCGACAAGGAGTTCGTCGGCCGCGATGCGATCGCCGCCGCGAAGGCGCGGGGCCCGGCGCGCCGCATCGTCGGGCTCGTCTGCGAGGGTGGCGTGCCCCGGCGGGGCCACCCGGTCATGTCGGGTGGGGAGGTCGTCGGTCAGGTCACCAGCGGGACGTACGGCCCGACCGTCGACCGGAACATCGCGCTGGCGTACGTGCAGACCCCGCTCGCGAAGGCCGGCACCGCCGTCGCGGTGCGCATCCGCGAGCGCGACGTCGCCGCTACCGTGGTGAAGACACCATTTTTCCGAAGGCCCACCTAGAGTGGGCCTTCGAGGACAACGACGGCACGAAGTGCCGGATTCTTCCAGGAGAGGCCAGTGATGCAGACCATCCCCGACGATCTCCGCTACTCCAAGGAGCACGAGTGGGTGCGCGCCGATGGGGACCTCGTCACGATCGGTATCACCCACTTCGCGCAGGACCAGCTCGGCGACGTCGTGTTCGTCGAGCTCCCCGAGAAGGGCGCCTCGGTGCGACAGCACGCGAGCCTGGGCGTGGTCGAGTCCGTGAAGGCCGCGTCCGACGTGTACGCGCCGGTCTCGGGAGAGGTCGTCGAGCGCAACCTGAAGGTCATCGAGAGTCCCGAGCTGGTGAACTCGTCGCCGTACGGGGACGGCTGGCTCGTGAAGGTGCGCATGAGCGACGGGGACGAGATGGGCGCCCTCCTGGACGCGGCCGCCTACGGCGAGCACGTCGGCGCGAGCGCTCAGTAGTGCCATGCGCCGAAAACGGCTCGAGTCATCGCGGCGCAGGCCACTAGCGTGACCTCGCGGAACCCGTACTCACCACATACCGACAGTGATCGCGCGGCGATGCTCGAGGCGATCGGTGTCGGCTCCGTCGACGACCTGCTCGGGGCGATCCCGCGCGAGGCCCGCGGTGCCGTCATGGGCGTGCCGGAAGGGCTGACCGAGGCGGAGGTCACCGCTCATCTCGCCGCGATCGCCGCGCAGGACCGCCCGGCTGGCGCCGGGCCGTTCTTCCTCGGCGGGCCCGTCCAGCGACGCTACATCCCCGCCGCGGTGCCGGCGCTCGCGCTGCGCGGAGAGTTCCTCACGGCGTACACGCCGTACCAGCCGGAGGTCAGCCAGGGGACGCTCCAGGCGATCTGGGAGTTCCAGTCGCTGGGCTGCGAGCTGTTCGGGCTCGACGTCGCGAACGCGTCGATGTACGAGGGAGGCACCGCGCTCGCGGAGGCCGCGTTCATGGCTGTGCGTGCGACCGGCCGCAAGAAGGTCGTCGTCGCCCGCGAGACCTTCTCCGAGTTTCGGGACACGCTCCGGACCTACGCGAAAGGCCCCGACCTCGAGATCCAGGAGGTGCCCACCGCGGAGCTCGCGCAGCGTGCCGAGGGCGCGGCCTGCCTCGTCGTGCAGCACCCGGACGCCGCCGGCGGGCTCGTCGACGTCCGGACGATCGCCGATGCGGCGCATGCGGCGGGGGCGCTGTGCGTCCAGGTCACCGAGCCGCACGCCTGCGCGGTCCTCGAGCCGCCCGGCGCGCTCGGAGCGGACCTGGCGGTCGCGGAGGGCCAGCCTTTGGGCATCCCGATGTCCTTCGGCGGGCCCTACCTCGGGATGCTGGCCTGTCGCGAGGCGCTCGTGCGCCAGATGCCCGGGCGCATCGTCGGCCGCACCGAGGACACCCGCGGGGTACGCGGTTTCGTGAACACGCTGCAGACCCGCGAGCAGCACATCCGGCGCGAGAAGGCGACCAGCAACATCTGCACGAACGAGGCGATCGCCGCCATCACGGCGGCGGTGTACCTCGCGCTCCTCGGGCCGCGGGGGATGCGCGCCGCCGCCTCACGCGGCGCCGCTC
>JACDAF010000370.1 GCA_013695575.1 Chloroflexota bacterium
CATCGACACGGCCGCCCCGGCTTCTCGGGCCACGTCTTCGGCCGACCCGACGGCAAGCCGTTTGACGGGCCAACGGTTGACGCCCGAGCAAAGGCCGCTTGGCGCCGGGCGGGCCTCTGACCCATCACGCTCCACGAAGCAAGGCACACCTTCGCCAGCCTCATGATCGCCGCCGGCGTGAACGCGAAGGCCCTCGCCACGTACATGGGCCATGCGTCCGTGACGATCACGCTCGACCGCTACGGCCACCTCATGCCTGGTAACGAGAACGAGGCGGCAGCCTTACTCGACGCATACCTCATCCGAGCAGATACCCAGGCTCGCGTCGCGCACTCGACGCGTAAGGAGGCGGAAGCTCGCCGTCAGTTGCTGCGACGAAGGGCAGCGCCGAGCACATCCTGGAAGGGCGTGGTGATCTCATCCGGAAGCGACCGCGACACGCTCACGTAACCGTACCCGGCATCGTGTGCCCAAAGGAGAACGGCGTCGCCGCGATAGACGACGAGGTGGTCGCAAATCTCAGGCTCCGCGTAGCGATCGGCGATCTGTCGTAGCTCCGTGAGATTCGTCCCTTCGAGCGGCAGGTGGAAGGTATGTGGCCTTGGCCACCTCGTGTTCGGCTCGACCTCACGCGACTCGGCGGCCTGATGGGCGCTTAGGAAGTCCTTGACCTCCTGCACGATGCTCGTCCCCTCAAGGTACAGGATCGAGTTTGTCGGCATCGTCTCGTCGATCGCGTGAAGCAGCTCATAGAGGTCCGAGACGTAGCCGACGACAACGTCCTCCCTCCCCGGGTGGAGCGCTCTTTCGCTTCCCACTGTCGTCCTCCTCTTCGGCGGCCGAGCTACAGGTCTCGAAGCCTTCCGCATTGATGATGCATATGTGCCGTCCGTGCTATTCCGGTTGAGTCAGACCGAAACGAACCGGCGGACAGGGTCCTCGGCCGGACCGGTCTCGAAGCCCAACACGAGTCTGGCTCCGAGGGCCTCTGCTAGGCGCTCCAGAGTGGCGACACTTGTGCGGTGCTGGCCCGATTCGATTCGGGAGATCGCCGAGTGGCTCGTGCCCATGCGCTCGGCGAGGTGCTCTTGGGTCAGCCCAAGCTCGGCACGGCGCTGAATGACGAAGCGCGCGATCGCCTCGTACGGGACCAGGCGCTCCTGGGCGGCCCGATACTCCGGACTACGGCGCGCCCTCCGGCGCCGTGCCTCGGAAACCGCCGTCCCCACAGGGCTCGCATTCGTCTTCCGAGGACCCATGGCCCAAAGCTTATCAATATTGATAAGCGCGCTGCGCTTCAGAGATCGCTGGCAATTGCTTCGACGATCGCGCGGACATGCTCCAGAGCTTCGCGCACCTCCTCGACGTCCAAGTGGAGCGCCTCGTACTCGCTCTGATTCCGGAGATCGCGCAGGGCGTCGAACTCGTCGAGGTGCGAGCCGATGTCGAGGTGGTCGAGAGCGGCCAGTGCATATTCGCCCGTCTTCGCATGGGCGCCTGCGCCTCGCGTCACGCGATACCCGCGCGAGCGCATGTGGGCCGCGATGCCTTTGCGCATTGCGTCGTAGAGCGCAGTGAAGGCGAGCGTCGAATCGTTGGCCATGATCGTCTCGGCGGACGCGATATGCCGGCGAGCCACGTCGATCTCGGCCTGCGCAGTCTCGGGATCGGGCACGGCTGTCCGGATTTTCTTCTCGGCGAGAAGCCGCTGGACGTCAGCCTCGCTCATCGACGCTCTCGATGAGCGGGATCAAGGGCTGCTCCTTGATCGACCTGATGAAGCCCGTCGCGTCCGACTCCCAGTCCTTCTGCGAAAGAACCGTCGGATTGACCTCGAATCCGAGCTCCTCGCCCGCCTCGCGGCAGAGACGAGCAAGCTTGCGTCTGTCGGTTTTGCCGAGGATCAGTAGATCGATGTCGCCGGGCGCCTCGCCTCGCTCCCCCGCGTACCTCCTCGCCCACGACCCATAGATGAATGCCGCCTCGACGCCAGCGAGCGTTCTTAGCCGTTCCCGCAGGACCGGGACGGGCCCGAACGCCTTGAACACGAGCCCTGAGAGCTCGGGGTAGAAGGGCGACTCGCCGTTGGGCCTGACGAGTCTCGCTCTTCCGACGCGCTCGCTCGTCAGGATGCCGGCCTCCTCGAGACGTTCGGCCTCGCGCTGAACTGTGGCCGGATCGATCCCGAGCTCGCGGGCCAATTGGTTCAGCGATAGGCGGTCGTCCGGGTGGAGGAAGACGCGCGCGAGCAGTCGGGCCTGTCCGCGTGAGCGGAACAGAGGGAGTAGTAGGGGAGCTTCAGTCCTCATATTGCGTATAACGAGATAAGTATTGCGTTTTACGCATCGATCCGCAAGGCCCACGATAACGTGCACGGAAGCTCGCGAGCGGTGTCGTCCTCTCAGCCCACTAACCGGACTGTCGCGCCGACTGTCGCTCCGCGGTCCCGGGCTAGCGACAATTCCCTGTGTCCATCGCACGTCACTAGCCGTCCCGAGCGGCTCTTCAAAATCGGTGAGGTCGTGTAACCCACGGCTGGGTAGGTTCGACTCCTGCGCCGCTCCGTCGCGAGAAAACCGCTGCACACGGCCGGTTTTGAACACGTACAAGCGTCGCGTCCTACGCAGGGAGACGGAACCCGCGACGCGAATCGGAGCCGAGATCAGGTTGCCCCCCCATGGTGACGGCGTACAGCCGGACCTCCTCTGGTACGCCTTTGAGCGTGGCCGCTCCTCGTTCCTCGAAGGTGATTCCGGAGCCGGCAACGAGGTCGCGGACCGTACTCGATACGAGCACCTGGCTCGGTTCCGCCCGGGCTGCGACGCGTGCGCCGATGTGGATGGCAATGCCGCCCATTTTGCTGCCGAGGAGCTCGCACTCGCCGGTGTGCAGCCCTGCGCGGACCTGGAGTCCGAGCTCGCGCACGTTCTCGGTGATCGCGCATGCGCAGCGAATCGCCCGTGCTGGGCCGTCGAAGCTGGCCAGGAATCCGTCCCCGGCGTTGTCGATCTCGTGCCCGCGAAAGCGAGCCAGATGGGCGCGAACGATCGCGTGGTGCTTCTCGAGTAGGTCGCGCCAGGCTCGATCGCCCAGCTGTGCTGCCATCTCGGTCGAGCCGACGAGATCGGTGAACAGAACTGTGGCGAGGACGCGGTCGAATGCTGCTTCGTCCGAAAGCCTCGAGATGAACCGCTGGATCTCGCCTACGACCGACTCGGCGTCGCCGTACCACGGATAGTGGTCGATCCCGTCGAGCTCGACGAGCTCAGCGTTCGGGATCGCCGCGGCGAGCTCCCGCCCATGCGTGACCGAGACTGCGCGATCGCCCGTGCGGTGCAACACCAACGTCGGAACCCGCACGTTCGGAAGCACATGGCGGACATCGATGTCAGCGTTCATTCGGACGTAGGCGGCGAATGCGCCCGGGGAGGCGCAAAAGCGGATCCAACTGGCGAACCATCTGCGCGTTTCGACGTTACGAATCACGGAGGGCGCATACACCCGCATGTCCTTGTCGGCGAACTCCTGGGTGCCCCACTGGCCCGGTAGTTCGTCGAGGAACTCGCGGAGACGCTCCGGGTCGGTACGCGATTGCGCCTCCGCGCCGTACAGGATGATCCCGCTGACTCGTTGCGGATATGTCGCGGCAAACAACGCGGTCATCGACCCCCCTTCCGAAAGGCCGAAGATGACTGCGCGCTCCGAACGGGCAGCCTCCATCACGGCGCGGACGTCGTCGATCCGTTCCTCGAGCGTCGGGACGCCGTGGACCTGATCAGACAGGCCAGTCCCTCGCTTGTCGAACAAGATCAGCCGGGAGAACGAGGCGAGCCGCCGTCGGAACGCCGCGATCTTCGGCTCCGTCCACTCGAACTCGGTGTTCGAGACATAACCAGGCACCATCAGCAGATCGAGCGGCCCCGCGCCCAGAACCTGATACGCGATACTCACATCGCCGCTGCGGGCATAACGGGTTTCTGGCACCTCCAACCCGCCAAAGTCTACGAGTGTAACCGCGGCTCGGGCGCGGGGCGTCCCGCCGTCAAGGTAAGTGTGCCGCCGGCCAGCGCATCGACCCGTGCCCGCCTGGCCGGTGCGAGATCCGATCCACGCCGGTGCGTTCCCCGGTCGGCTTCGTCAGAATCCCCCCATGCGCCAAGTTGTCATGCTCGCTGCCGCCGCAGCGGCTCTCGCCACGAGCGATGTCGCCGCAGCGGCAGGTGCGACGAGCTACTTCGAGACACCCTCGAGGAACATCGCCTGCGGCTGGCAGTCCGGCTCCGGCGGCTCACTTCGCT
>JACDAF010000381.1 GCA_013695575.1 Chloroflexota bacterium
GCGTAAGGTTGACTCGCAGCCGCTCGAAGTTCCGCGGCTCAGCCTCGAGCGCGTGGACGGTCCCGCGAGGCCCTACGAGTTGGGAAAACAGCAAGCCGTAGAGCCCGATGTTGGCGCCCACGTCGAAGGCAGTCATCCCCCTGCGGACGAGTCGTTCGCAGAGATCCGTCTCGCCGACTTACGGACGTGCGTACGTCGGCGGGCGCGGTCAAGGATCGTAGACAAACGGGCTCCCGTTGAGGATCCCCTCGCAGACGACGTCCAGGCCACGATCTCGGCCCGGCCGGAGATCGTCGAGGGTGCGGACGCGGAGCTTGGGCGGAACGCTTCCCTCAGGGTCGAGCGACGCGAACGGGATCATCCGTCGGAAGAAGTAGTGGTAGGCGTAGCGTCGAGCGCGGGCGACCGCGTGCTCGTCCAGCCTTGGAATCTCCGGCAGCCGCTCAAGCAGCTTCTCGTACTCCTCACGTGTCGCCGCATCGTAGGTGAAGCCCTTGCCTCGGACCCATGCGTCGCCGGCTACGACGACCGGGATGCCGAACGGGGCCAGCTCAACTCCCGTCTTGGTCCCGTAGATGAGGACCGCCTGGCAGAGATCCATGAGCGCATAGGTGTTGAACGGGTGATCGTGCGGGATGATCTTGATGGACTCGGGTAGACGGCCATACCGTTTGCGGATCTCGCCCTCGACCGGCTGCCGGTTCCCGTGCTTCACCTCATGGGGATGGATGCGAACGATCAGTTGCAGGTCCGCATGCGCAATGAAGTGGTCAAGCGTCGTCCAGAGCCATTGGAGCATGTCTGGAAACGCCTGGTTGGCGTAATAGAGCTGGGCATCCCAGAGCACGTTCGTGAGCAGGCCGAAGACCGGTCGGCTCGGGTCGAGCGCGAGTTCTTCGACCAGCTGTCCTCGCCCTTGGAGCTCGCGCCGGAGGCCGGCCTCGGGTGTGACCCAGGTCCAGTCTCCGCGCCCGTGCCGACGTGCGTCGAGATAGTCGAGCAGCACTTGCTCCTCGTCGTCACGGAGCGGTCGATCCCACAGCTCCGCGGGCTCCGAGATGAACGTGTGGTGGTACGTGTCGCCATGACTGAAGATCGCCGTCGTGTTTCTGTACGAAGGGCCCCAGTTCACCACCCGGACGCCTTCGCGGCGTGCGACTTCGCCGAACACCCCCTGCGGTACGTAGACACCGTGGTGTGTAACCACGCAGTCGGGCTCGAGTTGCGCGAGCATTCGCTCGGCCACGAGCGCGGCGAGAAGCGCACCGGCCGCGTAGCGACGTGCCGCGCGATCGACGAGTCGGGGAGGTTCCGAGCTGAGGTCGGCCTTGCCGAAGAACCGGAGCGTTGACGCGCGGGCCTGCTCGCCCAATCGCAGGCCGTCGACCTCGAAGGTGAAGCACTCGTCGACCGAAAACCCTTCGGCTCTTCGCATACAGGACTCGCCCTCGCCCGGCTCGATCACGTCGCTGAAGCAATGAGTGGGAAGAGGCAGGGGGCGGTAGTAGTCGGACCCAGTCGCATAGCAAGCGTGGCAGAGCCGGCTCTGCGGTCCGGACCGGACGAACGTCTCGGGATCGCGGAAGAGGACGTACGCGCATGCCTCGCACGCCGGTAGCGCTCCGTCGCAGAGCAGGAGCTCCGGCTCCGCTCCGCGCAGCCAGAGGGCCATGGCGACGAGGCTGTCGATGACGCGCGCGACGGGGTGGCCGCCGACGTTCGTCGCGCAGAGGACGCGGGCCCCGGTCGCCTGATCGCCGCGGTCGACGTTGGCGGCGGCCAGGATTGGTTCCCAGGGCGACGGACCGGGCTTCACTGGCCGCAATCGCCGGAGGACCGGAGAGATCACGAGGCGAGCCGTGCTTCCGCGGCCGTCCAATCGGCGGGCGCGTCGAGGTTGAGAGACTCGCTCGCGTCGAGGATCAGCGGGCAGCAATCGCTTCCGTAAAGGTCGTGCTCCCTCATCAGCACGTCGCGCCGAACGGCATACACAGTACCGTCTCGCGAGAATGCGGATTCGACGTCCTGTCGGCGGGCAATGTGTCTTCCCTCGGGGAGGTATGGGATCAGGCGACCGTCGTCGATCCGCATCGCATACTGGGGAGCGTAGTGCTTGGGGATTTCGGTTACGGAGACCGCGGACGAGGCTGCGGTCCGCTCGAGAATGTCCAGCGCGAGTCGTATGTGTTCGCCACGACGAAGGGGGGCGGTTGGCTGCAGGACGACGACGATGTCAGGACGCCAGCCCTTCGCCTCGATCTGCGCCACCGCATGCTCCACGGTCGGCTGCATGGCCGCTTCGTCTGTCGCCAGCTCGGTGGGACGGAGAAAGGGCACCTCGTATCCCAGCCGGCGGCCGAGCTCGGCGATCTCCGGCGAATCCGTCGTCAGCACGAGCCGATCGACGCAGCGAGAATCGCGCACCGCGTCCATCACATACGCGAGTAGGGGTCGGCCGGCGAGCGGCCGCAGGTTCTTCCCCGGGATGCCCTTTGATCCGCCCCGCGCAGGGACCACTCCGAGCACGGCCGGACTCATCAGGGGGAGGGGCGGTTGTGCACTCGGCGGATCTCGTGGAAAAGACGGTCGACGCTTGCGGTTGCCGGGAGTGCGGCGGGGTCGGGGTCACACCTCTCGCAGACGTAGCCGACGTGCAGTCCGTCGCCGGCGTAGTCCTTCCGTAACCAGCGAAAACCCGTTCGTGCGAGGTATGCCTCGGCTGTGCTCTCGGTGAGGTAACACGGATGATCGATCTTGACGGCATCTTCGACTGTGGGCTGTTGGAGGCAGGCGGCCTGAAAGTCGACGATGTCGACGAAGAACAAGCCGTCCGCAGCCAGCAGGGAGCGCAGCTTCGCGAGCGACGCGTGGACGTCTAGGAGATGGTCGATCGTCTGGCAGAGCAGGACGAGGTCGAATACGCGACCGGCCCCGTCGAAGCCCTCGATCGTCCCGACGACGGCGTCGATCCCACGCCTCCGTGCGCGCTCCACCTCCGCCGGTGCCGGATCGACGAGTGCCGCACGCAGGCCGAACCGGCGAGCGACGGCTTCGGTGACGACTCCCGTCGAGCCACCGACGTCGAGGATGCTCGACACTTCCCGGTCGATTACGAAGGACGCGAGGAAATCGGCCACATTCTCGGCGTAGGGTGCCTGCTCGAGCTCGACCGTCTCGGCGTCGATGAGGTGTCCGTGGTGTGCGCTGACGAGTGGCCGGTACGTCTCCCGGTAAAAATCCGCATAGGCGTCGGCTGTCATGCGGGGATTGAGGAACACGAGGCCGCAGCGTGCGCATCCGTGGGCTTCAGCGCGAAAGCCGTAGCGATCGCCGTGTGCGACGACGACGAAGAGGTCGCCACCGCAGAGATCACAGTGCGACACTGACTCCTTCGGCTGGGCGTCGTAGTCGTACCCGAGCGCTGCGATCCGTTCGGCTCCGGTCAGTAGCACAGCCGTTTCTCGATTCTGAGCTCGCATGACGCCAGCGTTTCCGCGATCCGCCCACCGGCGTGGCCGTCCCCGTAGATGTGCTCGCTCGGATAGCGACCGTTCTCGACCTGCGCCAGCGCAGCCTCGGCGATCTCACGCCGCTCGTAGTCCACGTGAAGAACGTTCCGACCGTGCTCACGCCCGGCTTGTCGGTCGCCGATGTTCACCGCCGGCACGCCGAGAAACGAGCCCTCGCGGATCGCAACGCTCGAGTTCCCCACGATGACGCGACTTCCGTGCAGGAGCCGCAGGAAACTCTCAGGCGGCATGTTCCGGAAGAAGTGGATGAGCGGCGGCTTGACGTTCTCGCGAAAGACACGGATGCCCTTGGACGTGTCGTCCGAGCCCGCGTCCGGGTTGGGCCAGAACCACAGCGTGGGGATGGCGAGCCCGTGCAGCGCCTCGAGCGTCTCCGTGATCTGTGTGCGCGCCTCTTTGTATTCGGTGGTCACGGGATGCTGGATGACGACGGCGTAGCCGTCGTCGAGAGGAAAGCGCTCGCCAACGCCACCGTACTGATCGAAGGGGTCGAGCTCGAGCTCGGGTTCGTCGAGGATCTCGGCCGCGAGGTCGATGTCGGGCCCGCCCGTGACGAACACGCACGCCGGATCCTCCCCCATCCGGATCACGTACTCGGCCGCACGTTGGGTGGAGACGAGGTGAACGTCCGACAGCTTCGTCACCGCGTGACGCACCTTCTCGTCGATCGAACCCGTTACCTCGCCCCCCTGGACGTGGGCGACAGGGATATTCGTGTACGCGGCCGCGGCCGCGGTGGCGAGTGTCTCGTACCGATCCGCCACAGTGAGGACGACATCGGGCCGCAGGTTGTCGAACACCGTCGCAAGCTCGACGAGCCCAAGTCCCGTGGACTTCGCAGACGTGACGAGGTTCTCGCCTTCCAGCACCATGTACACCCGCGTCGCGATCTCGAAGCCATCCTGCTCGATGTAGTCGACTGGCGCGCCATACCGTTCAAGCAGTGCCGACGCTCCGACGACCAGCTGCAGTTCGAGCTCGGGGTGATCGCGGATCGCTCTCAGCGCGGTCTTGATACGCGCGTAGCTGGGACGTGCGGTGATCACGACGCAGACCTTGCGCAGGCTCACTCCAGGTCGTCCTCTTGTAGGAGCTCGTCGGAGCGCACCGACCGCTTGAGGCGCCGGCCCACCAATGTCGGAATCCGCTCTGCCGGCAAACCTGTCCCGGGCTTTTTGAGCGTGAGGTGCCCTTGCTGCAGAATCGTTCCCGCGGGTAGGTCGGTGCGGACGACAACGCTCTTCGTGAAGATCTCTCTGAGCGGTTCGAAGTCCCGAGCGAGCGCGTCCTTGTCCACGGGTTCTGTCAGCGCGCGATCGAGAAAACGCACGCCGTCGCAGAGCTGACACAGCTCGTGTGTCGTGACCGACGCTTGGACATCGGGCCCGAACATCTCGCGGCTCAGCGTTACATGCACCTCGATCACACTCGCGCCCAGGGCGACGGCAGCGAGCGAGGGATAGATCGTCCCAGAGTGGTCGGAGAGCCCGACCGGACAGGCGTAGCGCTCGCGAAAGACAGCAATCAGGTTGAGTCCCGTGCGCTCGGGAGGGCAAGGGTACTCAGAAGTGCACTGGAGGACGACGACGGGTGAGCCGACGTCGCGGACCTGGCTCACCGTCCGGTCGAGCTCGTTCAACGCGCTCATCCCGCTCGACACCAGAATCGGAAGTCCCGTCGCCGCGACACGTGCGAGCAGCTCGCTGTTGCCGACCTCGCCCGAGCCGATCTTCCATGCCGGCACGCCGATTCGCTCCAGCAGCTCGACGGCCTCGAGCGAGAAAGGCGAGCTCAGGAACAGCAACGCCCGTTCACGGGCGTGCTCGGCGAGTTCTCTCCACTGCTCCTCGGTGAATGCTGTCCGCTCCCAGTACGCATACCGAGAAACGTCCTGGAGCGAGAACGGGACGCGAAACGGCTCCGCTGGTGTGCTTTCGGCATGCGCGATGTGCGTCTGGAACTTGACTGCGTCCGCTCCGGCGTCGGCGATTGCATCAACGAACGCGTGTGCTGTTCCGAGGCTGCCGTCGTGTGCCTGGGCGACCTCGGCGATGACGAGAGTTGGCGAGCCGACACCGAGACACCGAGCCCCGATGCTCACCTCGGGATGACATCCTTCGCGCGTCATCGCGATAAGGGGCGGGTCTCGACGGCCTCGTGGGCGATCCCGACGAACGTGCGTGCGTACGATTCGACCCGCTTCTCCTGGGCGACATGCGCCTCCTCCTCGGCGGTGATCCGAGGCGGCCGTGACATGTGCTCGAGAATCGTATCGGCGAGCGCCGCGGCGTCGTGACGCGGGAAATACGACGCGCTCTCAGGGGCTTGTTCGAGGTGAACCGGAATGTCGGACAGGATTATCGGCTTCGCGAGCGCGCGTGCGTCCTCCACAATCGAGCTCCACCCTTCGAACAGCGACGGCTGGACTATCGTCCGCGATGCTCGCAACAGCTGAACGTAGTCGTTGCGCGGGACGATGCCGAGGACCCGGACATGCTGCCGCAGGCCCCATCTGTCTAGGTCCGCGCGAAGCTCCGCGAAGTAGTGCGGCCAGCGATAGTCCTCTGTGCGCCCGGTGCACACGAGGCAAACGTCGACGCCCCGGTCATGGAGCAGTCTGACGGCCTCGAAGGCGAGGCGATGGTTCTTGTGCCGCCAGAACTGGCCGGGCAGCAGTAAGAACTCTTCGGGGAGTTCGTAGCGGGCGACGACGGTCCCAGGCTCGTGGTCGAACCAGCGGACGTCGGAGACGGTCGTGAAACGGAGGATTCGAAGCTTCGGCTCGGATTTGGGATAACGGCCCGCGAAGTCACCTGCGGCGGCCTCGCTGCTGACCACGATGTGCTGGGCCTGGGCTGCAAGGCGCCGGAACGTTCGCTCCCGGAACGAGAGCTCAGCTTGCGAGAAGTACTCGGGATGATGGAGGTGCTGCAGATCCTGTACCCAGGGTAGGTGTGCCGCCTTCGATCCGACCCTACTCTTGAGCGTGGGAAAGAGGAGCTCGATCTCGTGTCGAAGCACAGCGCGCTCGATGCCGAAGGGAACCTCACCGTTCCGACTCAGCGCGTACCGAAGCCGGTTACCGACCTTAGCCTTCAGGCTACCACCCGGGTCGCCGCCACGGAACGGGACCAGGTCGATGAGGGCTTCGAACAGGTCGGAGCGTGGCTCCGGCTGGTCGACCGCGAGCAGCCCGAAGAGGTTTGGCTGCTCCTCTTCCGGAAGCGACTTCACCGCACGGACGAGGTTCTGGAGGTAGTACAAGCCGCCGAGCCACTCATGCTGTGCGGCACGCAGGTCGAGGCCGATTCGCAATGACGCGCTCATCCTGAGCTCATCTGCTCCTTCACCCATCGCGCGTATGCTCGCGCGCCTTCTTCGATCCCTAGTGTCGGCCGGAAGCCAAGAGCTTCGATCTTCCCGATGTCGGCTTTCCAGTTGAGCGGATCGCCCGCGCGAGGCGTGCCGCTGAACGATACGGACGCTCCGCCGCCGATTTCCTCGACGAGGAGATCCGCGAGTTCCCGGATCGTCGTCTCGGTTCCTGACGCGACGTTGTACGTCTCCCCTGAGAATGCCCCGTGGCGGGCAACGAGAGCGATTGCCGCTGCGACGTCACTCGCGTGCACGAAGTCGCGCGACTCGGAACCCGTGCCGAACAGGCGCACCGCCCCATCCGAGAGCGCTTGTTTACAGATGTCCCACAGAATCTGTCGGCGCAATCCCTCTCCGTAGGCGGAGAAGACACGGAGAACGACTCCGGGGACGTCATAGAGCTCATAAAACTCGCGGAGTACGAGCTCCGTAGCGACGCGGTTGAACCCGTACGGCGAGATCGGCGCAATCGGAGTTGTCTCGTCGACCGGCAGTCGATTCGGCTGCCCATAGACGGCGGCGCTCGAGATGAGAATCACTCGCGCCGAGTGCGATAGTTCAGACACGCCCTCGAGGACATTAGCGAGGACAGTGGCAGATCCCTCAAGGTCCGCCGTCGGATCGGCGAGAGACGAGGGGACGGAGGCCGGACCCGCGCAGTGGACGATGAGCTCCGGCGACGTCCGGCGCAGGAACTCGTCGAACTGGGACGAGAGGATCTCGATCTCGGGACGGCCGGCACCGACCACTTCCCACCCTTCGGCTCGGAGCCAATTGCATACGTACTGGCCGAGGAAACCGTGGTGGCCCGTGACGACCGCTACCACCTGCGAACCGCGACCGCGACGCCGTACCCGATGTCGTCGAACTCCCACGTCGAGTAGCGCCGATCCGCGACGACCGCGCGCTGCCAGACTCTGAAGAGACCGGGATGGCTAGGGTGGCTGATGTCGTCGAAGACCAGCGCACCGCCGATTCGGAGTCGAGGAAGGACGGCGCGAAGATCACGCCTGGCTCCACGGACCGAGTGGTCACCGTCGACGAGGATCAGGTCGAAAGTGAGGCTCGGGCGCTCGACGAAGACGCGGGGCAGGATCTCGTGGCTATCACCCTTGATCAGCTCGAGTGTCCCGGTGTGCCCGACCCGCTGAAGCTCTTGCCGGACGTGATCCGGCCCGGGATTGTCCATCGACGCGTACCCCGGTTGCCAGAGGTCGACACCGAGAATCGAGCACGTCGTTGCACCTGCCGCAACGATAGCCATGCTTCGGCCCCGGCGTACCCCGATCTCCAGGTACGAGGACGGATGCAGAAGCCGCGTCGCCGCGCCGAGGACGGTGACGACGTCGGCATACCGCCACTCCCCGCCCGCGACGTTGCGACCTGCGGCGACGTAGTCCCGAACGTAGGCGACGTACTCGTCAGCCTGCAGGCGCTCGAGCGTTTCCCACGCCTCCCTTTGAACCGCGGGATCGAGCGCGAGGGCGCCGATGGTCGTCGCTCCGCCCAGGACACCTCCGTAGTAGTCCGGTTCTTCATCGTGATCAAACGCACTCGAGACTCGGACGTCTGTCGGTACGGGGCGGGCGGAGACTCCGCGCAGGCGGTTCAAGAGCGCTGCTGTGGATGTCGCCAGTCGATCCCGCCGATCGAACGCGATCTTCGTCAACTTCGCCGCACGCCGATCTCGCGTTGGTAGGCCTTCCAGAATGCCGCTGGTGAGGAGAATGGGCGTTCCGAGAGGTAGTGGCGGTAATAGGCAGGCGGGACGAACCGTTGAGGCCAGATCTGCTCGCGTTGCGCGGCCGTTAGGGGTACGGGCGTGCAAAACAGATTCGCGGCGTCGCCGCGCTCGAATCGGACCGGGATCGTCTCGAAGTCGGGCCGCGACGTCACGGGGAGGACCCGCGCAAACTTCATCCGACTCGCGTACGTCGAGTAGCCCTGTTCGCGGACGAACGAAAGGATCTCCGACCACGAATATCCGAGGCGTTCTGTCTCGTTCGAGAGCTCGACGACGAGCGTCGGTCTCGACGCGCCCTCGAGCAAATCGGACAAGCCCTCTAGGACTGAGATCTCCGGCCCATCGACGTCGATCTTGATGACGTCGGGGCATATTCCGCGTTCGCGACAATAGTCGACGAGCGCGACTGTCTCGACCTCGAAGCCGGTGGGCGCGGCTTTCGCGTACCCGGCGCCGTTGCGCGCGGGCTCGAAGCGAAGGGTGGAGTTTGCCGCTCCTGCGGCCGCCTCTTCGAGCACGACGTTGTCGAGCCCATTCGCTTCGAAGACTCGACGCGCGAGCGCGGCCAGACCCGGCGACGGCTCGAACGCAATCACTCGCCCGTCAGGGCCGACGATGCGCGCCGCCACGGCTGTTAACACGCCCTCGTTTGCCCCGACGTCAATGACGGTCCCACCCGCAGGGATCGTCGCCGCGAAGAACAGCTCTGTGTCGAGCTCGTACCAGCGAAACGTGCGAACGCGCTCCCACCCAGGCGATTTCGGCGCGATCACAGTGACGCCGCAGATCATGTCGATGCGCCTCCACGCTGGCGAGACGGCTCGCCGTAGCGAGAGCGCAAGCGAGCGGAACTTCATCATCGGCCGATCGTTCCGGCGTTGGATTCTCTCCCGCGTGCGAACGTCGCCTCCGCAGCTGCCCACCGGTAGTCGAGTAGCAGCTCGCCGGCCTGTATGTCTGGAGCGCGCCGCGTGGGATAGAACTCACTCCCATCGACGCTGAGCACCGCCGCGTCCATCACGCGATCGGCGAGGCCCCCACCGACACGCGCCTTGATCGACCAAACGTACGTCCCGCCGGTCAGCGGGAGCCGCAAGCTGCAGATGAGTTCTCCGACTGGCGGAAGCTCACCGAAGTCCTCGCCACTGAAGTCGTTCGAGATTGTGGCCAGCCGATGGCCCGTCGCACTGTCGAGGATCAGCGTGACACTGACGCCCCTCACCGGACGCTCATTTCCGGACTCGTAGGCAAGGACGATATCGACCTCGGAGCCTGCGGTGGCCGTTTGCATCCGCTCGCCGCTCGAGTCGCGGAAAGAGATTCCGACGATCCTGATTCGCCCGTCGCCCTGTCGGTCGGCGCGGTGAACGAGTTCTGCATCGGTCCCCACGAGGAGGGATTCGTGGTAGCGCGCGAGAACGTCGTCCACCGCGCCATCCGCCGCCATGCGACCGTTCTCCAACCAGATTGCGCGCGTGCAGAGGCTCGAGACCGCGGAACGGTTGTGGCTAACGAAGATCACCGTTCGACCGCTGCCGGCGACCTCGCGCATTCGGCCGAGGCACTTTTGTTGGAACTGCGCGTCGCCGACGGCGAGCACCTCGTCCGTGAGCAAGACGTCCGGGTGCAGGTGCGCCGCGACAGCGAACGCGAGCCGCACGTACATCCCGCTCGAGTAGCGCTTGACCTGCGTGTCGATGAATTGCTCGAGCTCCGCGAACTCAACGATCTCGTCGAAACGGGCGGCTACTTCGCGGCGTGTCATCCCGTGCATCGTTCCGTTGAGAAAGACGTTCTCGCGTCCGGTCAGGTCCGGGTGGAAGCCCGTGCCGATCTCGAGCAGGCTTGCGACGCGGCCGCGCATCTGCGCGGTGCCCGTGGTCGGCTCGGTAACGCGTGAGAGGATCTTGAGCAGGGTGCTCTTCCCGGCGCCGTTGCGGCCGACCACGCCGAGCACCTCCCCTCGCTCCAGCTCGAAGCCGACGTCGCGCAGCGCCCAGATGACGTCCGGTTCCTCGTCGTCGCTGAAAACCCGTAGCCGGCGCAGGTTCCGGAAGTTCCGGACCGGGGCGGCCAATGTCCGCGCTGCCGTGAGGAAAAGCGAGTCTTCGCGATCGAAGCGGAGGCCGATGCGGTAGCGCTTTCCGAGGCCAGTCACCCTGACCGCGAAGCGGTGGTCGAGCTCGCTCATGCGATGTCGGCGAACACGCGCTCGATCCGGTTGAAGTAACGTGCGCCGGAGACGAGGAGGACGGTCCCGACGATGAACGACAGCGCGAGCGACGACCACTGCACGGCCCCCGTTTCGAGCAGCGCGACGCGGAATCCGTCGATGACACCCGTCATTGGATTGAGCGAGTACAGCCAGCGGAGGTCGGACGGGATCACGGAGAGCGGATAGATGATGGGCGTCAGGAACAGCCAGAGCTGGAGCAGGAAGGGCGTCGTGTAGCGCACATCTCGGTACTGGATGGCGAGCGCTGCAAGCCACAGCCCGACGCCCGTTGTCACGATCACGAGCGCAAGCACGAGGACCGGCAGCAAGAGAACGTTGGGCACTGTTGGGAAGAAGCCAAACCCCGCCATGACGCCGAGCAGGATCGTCAGCGCGATAGCAAGGTCGAGCACTCCGCCGCCGATCGGTGACGCTGGAATCAGGAAACGTGGGAAGTAGACCTTGCTCAGTATCTGCTGGTTGCTCACGAGGCTGTTGGCTGCGTAGCCGGCCGAGTTCGCGAAGTACGTCCACGGCACGACAGCCGCGAGCGAGAACACCGGGTAGGGCACCCCCGAAGACGGGATGTCGGCGAGTCTGCCAAAGAAGATCGAGAAGACGATCATCGTTAGCAGCGGCTGGAGGACGGCCCATCCCACGCCGAGGACTGTCTGGGTGTAGCGGGCGCGAATGTCGCGGCGAACGAGGAAGTACAAGAAGTCGCGATACGTCAGGAGGTCGTGCACGAGCGTCGTCGGCCGCCGTCCGGCAACGATCGTGACGACTGCTTCGTGCTGCTCCGGATGCGCGTCGACGCTCAGTTCCGTCCCCGAGCCGTCGCAATGAGACTCTCTGCGGCCACGTCGGCAGCTGCGCGTTCCAGGCCGCACGGTCGGACGAACCGCCGAACGAACGCGCGCCGTTCCCCCGCGAGGGGATCGCCTTCAGCAGCGATTCGGCGTATTACGGCAGCCGCGGTTCGCTCGTCCTCGACGACGTGTAGGAAGCCGCCGTCCAGGAGGTACGTGAAGTGTACGAACGAGGATGTGATGGCCGGCGCGTCGCCCGATTTGAATCGTATCGACACGCACGGCGAGTCGAGGATCGCTGCCTCGACGAACACCGTCGTGTTGAGGCCGACCACCGCCAGCGCGTGGGCGATCGCGTTGTACAAGCTCGCGCGCTCATCG
>JACDAF010000389.1 GCA_013695575.1 Chloroflexota bacterium
GTGATGACGGCCGCCAGCACGATGACGAAGCCACCGAGCTTCGCCCGCGGATCGAGGCGGTGGAGGATGGAGTTGCCGGGCACGTACTGCCCGACGGTCACCCCGCGCGCGAAGTCGAATTCGTCCACAGCGCCTAGGAGCCCGTGACCGGGAGCTGGCTCACGGGTCAGGGCGACGACGGCGATGTACCGGAGTACAGCGCCTCCGCGAGCTCGCCGGCCGTCAGCACGTCGGTGCGCACGCGGTGCCCGGCACGCCGCAGCTCGTGCGCGAGCTCCGAGACTTGCGGGATGCCGAGCCGCAGCTCGCGCAGCTCGTCGACCCGCGCGAAGATCTCGCGCACGCTCCCGTGCATTACCGTCCGCCCTCCCGCCAGGACCCAGACACTTCGCGCGAGCTCCGCGACCACGTCCATGTCATGTGACACGATCACGACGGCCATCCCCGCCTGGGCGTGCAGGGCGCGGATCGAGTCGAGGAGCTGCGCCCGCCCTCTCGGGTCGAGCCCGGCGGTCGGCTCGTCGAGGACCAGCAGCCGCGGCTCGAGCGCGAGCACGCCGGCGAGGGCGACGCGCCGCATCTCGCCACCCGAGAGGCCGAAGGTGTAGCGGTCCTTGTAAGCGTCGAAGCCGAGGCCGACGCGCTCCATCGCCGTCCGCACTCGCCGGCGGACCTCCTCCGGCGTGCAGCGCAGCTGGCGTGGGCCGAAGGCGATGTCGTCGCCAACCGTGGGGTCGAAGAGCTGCTGCTCGGGTTGCTGGAACACGAGCCCGACCATCCGCCGAAGCGGGCGCGCGTCGAGCCTCGGGTCGCCGAGATCCTGGCCGAAGACCCGCACCGTGCCGCGGTGCGGGCGCAGCAGCCCGTTCAGGTGCTGCACGACCGTCGACTTGCCCGAGCCGGTGTGTCCCATTATCGCGGCGAGGTCGTCGGATCGGAGCTCGAGCCCGACGCCCTGGACGGCGACGGTCTCGAGTGGCGTCCCGCGCAGGTACCAGTGCCAGAGATCACGGACCTCGACGATGAGCTCGGTCACGGCAGCGCGGTCACGAACTCGCCGACCGTGAGCGGCAGCCCGCGCACGCCGACACCGAGCGCGCGCGCCCGCTCCGCGACCTGCGCGACCGGCGGGACGTCGAGGTCGAGCGCCCGGAGGCGCTCGCGGTCCCCGAAGATCTCGCGAGGCACGCCTTCCAGCGCGATCCGCCCCTCGGAGAGCACGACGATGCGGTCGGCGAGCGCGGCCTCGGACATGAAGTGCGTGACGGCCACGATCGTCGTGCCTGCCCGGTGCAGGCGCGCCACGACGTCGAGGACCTCACGCCGCCCTTCCGGGTCGAGCATCGCGGTCGACTCGTCGAGCACGATGCAGCGAGGGCGCATCGCGAGGACGCCCGCGATCGCGACGCGCTGCTTCTGTCCGCCCGACAGCTGATGCGGCGCGCGAAGGCGCAGGTCCTGGGCGTCGATCGCGTCGAGCGCCGACTGCACGAGGGCGCGCACCTCGTCGCGAGCGAGCCCGAGGTTCTCGGGCCCGAACGCGACGTCCTCCTCGACGAGCGTGGCGACGATCTGGTCCTCGGGATCCTGGAACACGACGCCGACCGTCTGGCGGATCGCGCGGTGCAGCGCAGTCTCGCGCGTGTTCATCCCGGCGACGATGACGTCGCCGCGCCCGGGGATGAGCAGCCCGTTCATGAGCTTCGCGAGGGTGCTCTTGCCCGAGCCGTTGTGGCCGATGACCGCGAGCCATTCGCCTTCGTGCACCGCGAGCGCGACCCCGGACAGCGCCACGTTGGCGCCGCCCCCGGGGACCCGGTACGCGACGGTGACGTCGCGCACCTCGAGGAGCGACGGCCGGACCGGCGTGGCCCCGAGTGCTCCGTTGGCGTGGGTCATGAGAGCGGCGGGTCGAAGCGCCCGTCGACCGCGGTCCAGCCGCCGTCCACGAAGAGGCAGGCGCCGGTCACGTAGCTGGCGGCGTCCGAGGCGAGGTACACGACGGCGCCGGCAATCTCGTCCGGCTGGCCCCACCTGCCGAGCGCGCTGCGCCTGGCGTACGCGTCATACCACGCCGGATCCGCCTTGATCTGCGCCGTGAGGGGCGTCTCCACGACACCCGGCGCGATGGCGTTCGCCCGCACGCCGTCCTTGCCATGCTCTGCCGCGACGGCGCGCAGCAGCTGCACGATGCCGGCTTTCGTGGCGGCGTAGACACCCTGCCCCGGCTCGACGACCAGGGAACGGATGCTGGCGAAGGCGATGATGCTGCCGCCGCCGCTCTGCGCCATCCGCCGCGCCGCGAAGCGGGCGAGGCGGAACGTGCCCTTGAGGTTCGTGTCGATGACGCGGTCGAACTCGTCGTCGCTCACATCCTGGATCCGCTTGCGCACGTTCACGCCCGGCGTGGAGACGAGGATCGCCGCGCGCGCGTGGTCGAGGGCCGCCTCGACGCTTGGCGTATCACGGACGTCCACGGCGATGGGCTCCGCGCTGCCGCCCGCGCTCCGGATCCTGTCCGAGACCGCGGCTGCCTTGGCCTGGTCGAGATCACCGCACACGACGTGCGCCCCGTGTGCGGCGAGCGCCTCGGCGCTCGCTGCGCCGATCCCGCTTCCCGCTCCGACGACGATCGCGCGCCGGCCGTCGAGCCGGAAGAGCGCCCGATACCGGTCGAGCATGGTGTCCTCCTCAATGCAGGCCGACGCCCGACTCGTCCCTGCCGCCGTTGACGTGCCTGGTGCGAAGGATGCTCCAGGGGCGGCTGGTTGTCCCGCGCACCCGGTACCGGGCCCGATGACGGTTCGTGCGCCTCCACTCCTCGACCGGTCCACGCGGGCGCTCCGTCCTGGGAGCATGGTCCTCTTGAGCGAGATACGAGCGGTGGTCGGCCAGGTGAACGTCGTGGTGCAGGACATGGCTGCGGCCATCGACTTCTGGCGGTTGCTCGGCGTCGAGGTGAGCGGCACCGTCACCGAGTGGATGGCGCACCACCGTGCGATCGCTTCGACCGCCGCTGGGTTCGACGCTGACTCGACAGCTCCGCGTACGCGCGGCACTGGAATCGAGGGATCCCAGAGGGGGGACGGGCGTCGTCATCGGCCTTCGCGTCCAGAGTCGAGATGACGTCGATGCGGTCTACGAGCGGGTCACAGCGGCTGGCTACGTGGGCCAGCAGCCTCCTACGACACATTTTGGGGTGCCCGATACGCTGCTGTGCAGGGTCCGGATGCATCGTGGTCGGGCTGATGAGCCCTGCCCTCGATGCGATGAGGACGATGCCTCCGAATCCGCCCGGCTCGTAGCAGCCGGGAGCGACATCGATCCACGCGGTCGGCCGCCGAATAGGCCGCCGCTGCTCAGCGCCCGGTGTCTGGCGAGCGGCGACACCGACGCCGCTCCGCCAGACGACCCTGTAGCGACGCCCTACAGCACCTAGACGGTGGAGCGGCGCGCGCGGCCGGCGCCGCGAATCGCCATTCCGACCGCGACCGTAATGATCATCGCCACGATGACCTCTGGGAGCGCGTTCGTGACCACGATGCCCCATGCAACGTTCGGAGCCATATACGGCGTACCGGCCGGGCTCGGCAGGAGCACCG
Source organism: Chloroflexota bacterium (assembly GCA_013695575.1). GTDB lineage: Bacteria > Chloroflexota > Limnocylindria > P2-11E > P2-11E > JACDAF01. The sequence goes on from JACDAF010000389.1 coordinate 3,603, forward strand.
CGAGCCCCAGGACGCCTGCGGTGTTCGTCAACGTTCCGAGTGCTCCCGCCAGGGCGAGCGCCAGGACTTCGTTGATCGGCTTCACCGCGCGATAGACGAGGAAGGCAACGAGGCCGATGAGCAGACGGGGTCCGAAGGCGATGAGCGGGTTCTGAAAGAGCGGGGTCGTCGCGCGGAGGAAGCTGAAGAGACCAAAGATCCCTCCGGTCGCGATGCCGGCGATGGGTCCGGCGACGACGCCGGCGAGGATCGCGGGGATATGCAGGATCGTCGCGTTGATTCCGGTCGGCGTCGGGATCAGGCCGAGGCCGGTGATGCCGAGAACGATCTGGATCGCCGCGAGGACGCCGGACACGACGATGGTGCGAACGGTCTTGTTCTGGGGCATGAGCCCGATGTCATCGGACATCGTCCCATCCGACGTGGTCGTTCTGGTCGCCATGGTCACCCCTCCTCGCGGCACCAGGCCGCAAGCGGGTTATACCGCTTCCGCGACCGTTCTGGCGACGACCGACGTCGGTGCGCTGCCGGCCTCGATCCCGGGGATCCGGCCGCTGCGCAGCCCATCGGCGATCGCATGCTCGATGCTGGCGGCGGCTTCACGCTCGCCGAGATGGTCGAGCATGAGCGCGACGGCGCCGATCGCCCCGAGCGGGCTCGCGACATCCTGCCCGGCGTACTTCGGCGCGGATCCGTGGATCGGCTCGAACACGCTCGTCTCGTGCGGGCGGATGTTCCCGGAGGCGCTCAGGCCGAGGCCGCCGACGATCGCCGCACCGAGGTCGGTGATGATGTCGCCGAACAGGTTCGTCGTCACGATCACATCGAAGCGCTCGGGATGCTGGACGAGCCACATGCTCGCCGCGTCGACGTACAGCGCGTCACGCTCAACGTCCGGAAACTCGTGGCCGATCTCCTCGAGGATGTCGCGCCAGAGACCCTGGATCTGGATCGCGTTCGCCTTGTCAACGAGCGTGAGGCGCCTGCGAGGCCGGGCCATCGCTCGCCCGTACGCGTAGCGGATCACGCGCTCGATGCCGCGGCGCGTGAACGACATCTCGACGCTGGCCCTCTGATCCGGTCCCACGCCCGTGATCGTGCCGGTGTTGACATAGACGTCCTCGGTGTTCTCGCGCACGACGAGGATGTCGATGTCCTCCGGCCGCTTGCCCTTCAGGGGACAGAGCCGCTCGTCGTACAGGACGATCGGCCGCAGGTTCACGTAGAGGTCGAGACCGAGGCGCAGGCCGATGATGATGTCGCGCTCGATCATGCCGCGCGGCGCGTCTGGGTGGCCGATGGCGCCGAGGAGGATCGCGTCGAAGCGCCGCAGCGGCTCGATCATCTCGCGCGTCACGCGCTCCCCGGTCTCGAGGTAGCGCCGGCTCGACCAGGGGAGCTCCTCGCGCTCCGTCGCGAAGCCGAAGCGCTGCTCGGCCCGGTCGAGTACGAGCAACGCCGCGCGGGTGACCTCGGGCCCGATCCCGTCCCCGCCGATCACGGCGATCGCGTGCGTCTTGCGCATCGCGACATGCTGGCACGCGGGGGACTTGACGTGCCGGACAGGTCCGCATAGATTGCACGCCTTATGAAGTCCCGCGCCCTCGTCGTCGTGCTTGGCGTCGTCCTTATTACGGGGACGGGAGACCGCCTGGGAGGGTAGCGCCGCACGCCACGCGAGACCAGCGAAAAGACCTCTCAGGACATGAGAGGTCTTCTTGTTTGTAGGAGACAAGAAGAAGGAGCACGGAGATGTCGGCCCATCAGGACGCGCTCGCGGCCAGGCTTCGCGCGC
>JACDAF010000391.1 GCA_013695575.1 Chloroflexota bacterium
GCGCTCCGCCGGAGGGCAGCGCGTCGTCGGGGCGGCCGAGATCTCGCGCTTGCGCCCGGCGCGGAAGGCAGATGCGCTGGCGCGTGCCCGGCAGTCGGCCCGGAACCGGTTCGAGGGAGTCGTCACGCGGATCGAGAAGGACCGCGTCGCTGCCGTGGTCGAGGTGCTCGCGGGACCCCACCGTCTCGTGAGCATGCTCACAGCCGAGGCGATCGACGACCTGAAGCTGAAGGTCGGCGACCGCGCCGTCTGCGTCGTGAAGGCGACGAACGTCATCGTCGAGCTGCCCATGCGACGGGGAGGTGACCGGTGACGGCTCTCGTAGCGCTCGTCCTGCTCGTCGCGACGGCGTGCGGGGGCGGGGGCACGACCGGCGGCCGGCCGGCGTCAGCGGCAGGCCCCGCCGCGACGGCGCGCCAGGACGCGGTCCCCGACCGCCCGGAGCTCCTGGTCGCGACGACGACCAGCACGCAGGACTCAGGACTCCTCGACATCCTCATCCCGGATTTCGAGCGGCGCACCGGCTACCGCGTCAAGACCACGGCGGTCGGCACCGGCGCCGCCCTGGCGATCGGGGCAAAGGGCGACGCGGACGTCGTCCTGGTGCACGCCATCTCGGCAGAGCTGGCCTTCATGGCCGGCGGGAACGGCGACCGCCGGCTTCTCGTGATGCACAACGACTTCATCCTCACCGGTCCCCCTTCCGATCCGGCGAAGATCAAGGGCAAGCCGATCCTCGACGGCCTGAACGCGATCGTGGCGACCGGGACACCGTTCATCTCGCGCGGCGACAAGTCCGGCACGGACATCCTCGAGAAATCGCTCTTCAAGCAGGCGGGCATCACCCCGGGTGCACCCTGGTACATCGAGTCCGGCACCGGCATGGGCCAGTCGCTGACGGTCGCCTCGGAGAGGAAGGCGTACATCATCACGGACCGCGCCACCTTCCTCGCCCGCCGCGGCCAGCTCGCGCTCGAGATATCGATCGAAGGCGGGGCGCCGCTCCTCAACCCATACCACGTCATCACGGTCAACACGGCGAAGTTCCCGCGCGTCAACGGGAAAGGCGCCGACGCGTTCGCCGACTACCTCGTCTCCGAGCGTGGCCAGGCGCTGATCGCCACCTTCGGCAAGGACACGTACGGGCAGCCGCTCTTCTTCGCGGACGCGGGCAAGCGGGTGGAAGATCTTCGCTGACCCGCGGCCCGCCCTCGCGCTCGCGATCGTGCTTTCGATCGCCCTCGCGGCCTGCGGTCCCGCCGATCGGAGGTCGGACGGGCCGGTGCGCCTGGGGGTGACAACGACGGTCCAGGACTCGGGCCTGCTCGACGCGCTGGTGGCGGACTTCGAGCGGCGCAGCGGGCGGAAGGTGCGCGCGTCCGTTCAGGGGACGGGAGCGGTCCTGAGTCTGGCCCGTCGGGGCGACGTCGATGTCGTGCTCGTGCATGAGCCGGCCCAAGAGCTGGAGTTCATGCGCGATGGCTACGGGGCTCAGCGGGTGCTCGTCATGTACAACGACTTCGTGCTCGTCGGACCCCCGGGAGATCCCGCGCGAGTCAAGGGCCGCACCATCGTGGACGCGTTCCGTGCGATCGCCGAGTCGGGCGCGACGTTCATCTCGCGAGGTGACCGGTCCGGGACCGACGTGACCGAGAAGTCGATCTGGGCGAGAGTCGGGCTGCGCACGCGGCCTCCCTGGTACGTCGAATCGGGCGTCGGTCAGGGCCAATCGCTCGTCGTCGCGTCCGAGCGGCGCGGCTACATGATCACCGACCGCGGCACGTTCTTCGGACGCAGCGCGACGCTCGACCTCGTGATCGTCGTGGAGCCGCTGCCGCGCCTGCCGAACGTCTACCACGCGATCACGCTTGACCCGACGAAGGTCCCGGCGGCCGACCGCGTCGCCGCGGATTCGTTCGTGGCGTACCTGCTGTCGCCGGGTGGGCAACAGCTCATCGGGGGCTTCGGCCGAGACCGCTTTGGTACGCCACTCTTCATTCCCGCGGCAGGCCTCGCCGAAGGCTCGTTGCCGTAGCCGTTGGAGCTCATCTTCGAGGGGCTGCGCGAAGCGGTCGCGCGGATCCTGACGCTCGACCGCGACCTCCTCGAAGCCGCGTCCGCGTCCCTTGTGACGAGCGGCTCGGCGACCTCTCTCAGCGTGGTCACGGGAGTACCACTGGGGGCCGCACTTGGCCTGGGGCGGTTTCGCGGTCGCGGGCTGCTTCTGGCCCTGGCGAACACCGGCATGGGCCTGCCGCCGGTCGCGGTCGGGCTCTTCGTCGCAGTATTCATCTGGCGAAGCGGTCCGGCGGGACAGCTCGAATGGTTCTGCACGCGCCAGGCGATCATCACGGCCCAGTACCTCCTGGCCGCGCCGACGATCGTCGGACTCACGGCCGTCGCGGTGCAGAGCATCGATCCGATGATGCGCCTGCAGCTCACCGCGCTCGGCGCGACGCGGCTTCAGAGCATCGCGCTCCTCATGCGCGAATCACGGCTGCTCATCCTCACCGCCGTCATGGCGGGCTTCGGCGCGGTGATCAGTGAGATCGGCGCGTCGCTCATGGTCGGCTGCAATATCAAGGGGGACACGCGTATCCTCACGACGGCCATCGCGCTCGAGACGAGCAAGGGCGAGTTCGGCGCGGCATTCGCCCTGGCGTTCGTCCTCCTCGGCATCATCTTCGCCCTGAACGCGCTGACGACGTGGGCGCAGCAGCGGGCCAGGCCGCAATGAGTGGGACCATCCTTGAGGCCGAAGACTTCGCAGTCGCGCGCGGAGGTCGCGAGGTCGTGCGTGCACACGAGCTTCGGATCCGCGAAGGCGAGGCGCTGGCCATCCTCGGTCCGAACGGCGCCGGGAAGACCTCGCTCCTGCTCGCACTCGCGACGCTCCTCCCGTTCGCGGGGCGACTCCGCTTCAGAGGCTCCTCCATCGACCGGCCACTCGCGTTCCGCCGCCGGGTCGCCGTCGCGTTCCAGCGACCACTGCTCCTCGATCGCTCCGTACGCGAGAACGCGGCGCTCGGCCTCGCGCTTCGCGGGGTGTCTCGGCGCGAGCGCGACCAGCGCGCGCACGACGCCCTCGTCCGACTCGGCGTCGCGCACCTCGCGGGACGCTCCGCGCGAACGCTGTCTGGAGGCGAAGCGCAACGGGTGAGCCTGGCGCGCGCGCTCGCGGTCGGGCCGGAGATCCTCTTCCTCGACGAGCCGTTCTCCGCCCTCGACGCGCCCACGCGCGAAACGCTGGTGGCCGATCTGGCGCGCGTCCTCCGGGCGCGGGGCGTGACGACGGTACTCGTGACACACGACCGCGATGAAGCGCTCTCGCTCTCCGACCGAGTCGCGATCGTCATGGGCGGCCGCCTGCGGCAGATCGGCGACGCGGCCTCGGTCTTCGCAACGCCGGTGGATTCGGAAGTCGCAGCCTTTGTCGGGGTCGAGAACGTGCTGCCGGCGCGGGTCGTGTCGGTGACCGAGGAGCTCACGACGCTCCGTGTCGCCGATCACCTGGTCGAGGTGACGGCGGATGTGCCAGCTGGGGACGACTTCCCACTCCTGTGCATCCGGCCCGACGACGTGATCATCGCGCGGGAGCCCGGTCCGACAAGCGCGCGGAACGCTCTCGCGGGGACCATCCTGCGCCTCGAGCCGATCGGCCGACGGGTGCGCGTCCTGCTCGATTGCGGCTTCCCGCTCGTCGCGCACGTGACAGTCCGCTCCGCGCGCGAGCTCGGACTGGCGGAAGGAGACGTGGTCACGGCCTCGTTCAAGGCGACGCTCCCGCACCTTCTGGCGCGACATCGCGCGGCTTGACTTCCTGAGGCGCTGCGCTCCACTGGGCACGTGATCGCGCTCGACCATCACGTGCTCGAGCTGGGCGTCCGCTGGCTGCACGTCGCCTCGATGGCGCTCATGCTCGGCGGCGCGCTGCTCCTGTGGATGTCTCTCCGCGCGCCACTGACTTCCGAGGCCGCGCCGCTGCGCGCGGCGACGACGTACGAGGGCGCATTCTGGGCCGCGGCCGGGCTCATCGTGCTGACCGGGGTGGGAAACATCGCCGCGTTCGGGCGCGCGCTTCTGCCAGCTGAGACCGGATGGGGGGTCGCCTTCCTCTGGAAGCTCCTCGTGATCGTCGGGCTGCTCGGCGCGTCGGTCGTCCGGTCGCTGGCGGTCGCCCAGCTGGCGTCGCGGGCATCCGAGACACGGTCGATGCCCGCGACGGTCTCTCCCACGCGGGCCATCGCTCGTCTGTATGGAGTGACCGCGGGCGCGATCGCCCTGGCCGTCGCGCTCGCGGTCGTGATGGCACACGGGACGTGAGACGAGCCGACCTCGCGTCGTGGTCGCTCGGGACGTTCCACGCGTGCGTCCTCGCTATCGCGCTCCTCGTAGTCGTGTACCGCTTGGGCGGCCTTGACGACGCGCTCGCGGGTCTCAGCACCGCGCACGGGTTTGCGCTGTTCCTCGGGCTCTGGGCCGCGACGGTCTTGACCACGACGCGCGCGCTCGAAGCGTACCGGCGCAGCCCCGCGGCCCCAGGCGGCGATCTCGGGCCCCTCGTACCGTCTGCACTGCGCTGGGGCGCGCTGAACGGCGTCTTGTTCCTGTGGTATCTCGCGGTCACGCAGCTCGTCGCGGTACTCGCATCGCGGCCGCGTCTCGAGACGCTCATGCTCGTTCCGGCGGCCATGCCCTTCCTCACGATCGCGTCACTTGTGGCGTTCGTCGTCGGGGCGCTCGTTGGACTTGTGTTCGGCACGATCGACGTGCAGCTGCTCCGGCTGGCGCGTTCGGTCGCAGGTGCGTCGGGTGTTGAGGTGACGCGCACGTAGACTCGTTCCGGATGGCGACAGTCAGCGCGACGTCCGCGAAGACGGCGGACCGCTCGCTCACGGTCGACGAAGCCCTCGAGCGCATCCTCGGCGGGGTGCCGTCTCTTCCCCCGCACGAGGTCGCGCTTCTGGACGCGCTCGGCGCGGTGCTCGCCGAGGACGCCGTAGCCGTCCATGACGTCCCACCCTTCACGAACTCCGCGATGGACGGCTACGCCGTCCGTGGGGAGGACGTGGCGACCGCGCCCGCACGCCTGCGCGTGGTGGGAGACATCGCCGCAGGCGCCTACCCCAGTGAGCTGGTCGGTCCCGGCGAGGCGATGCGGATCATGACGGGCGCGCCGATGCCCGACGGTGCCGACACCGTGGTCCGTGTCGAGGACACCGACAACGGCATGGATGTCGTGACGATCAAGCGCGCAACGGAGCGGGGGCTCTCGGTCCGCGGGCGCGGCGAGGACCTGCGCGTGGGCGAGGTCGTCATCCCGCGGGGCACTGTTCTCCGGCCCGCCGAGATCGGCGTGCTCGCGACCACCGGCCGGCCACGGGTGCGCGTCGTGCGACGTCCCCGGGTCGCCGTGCTGTCGACGGGGGACGAGGTCGTCGAGCTCGACGCGCCGATCCACCCGGGACAGATCCGCGACGCGAACCGCTATTCGCTGTCGGCCGCCGTCGGAGCGGCCGGCTGCGTCGCGTGGACGCTCGGCATCGTGGGCGACACCCCGGAGGCGCTACGCGCCGCGCTGCGCGACGCGAGCTCCGCGGACGCCGTCGTGACGAGCGGCGGAGTCTCCGTTGGCGATCACGACCACGTGAAGCCGGTCGTCAGTGAGATGGGGACGATGGACTTCTGGTCGATCGCGATCCGGCCGGGCCGGCCGCTCGCGTTCGGCGAGCTGCGCGACGGTCCTCGCCGCGTCCCGATCTTCGGGCTGCCCGGCAACCCAGTGTCCTCGCTCCTCACCTTCGAGCTGTTCGTCCGGCCGGCGCTGCTGCGAATGGCGGGCCACGCGAACGTCGCCCGGCCGCGCGCGCGAGCGCGGCTGCTGGAGCGCGTCGACAAGCCCGCACAGCTCCGCTTCTTCGCGCGCGGGATCCACGACGCGAGCGACGACACCGTGCGGACCACCGGCCCGCAGGGTTCCGGCATCCTGCGCTCCATGTCGCTCGCGAACTGCCTCATCGATCTGCCTCCGGGCCGCGAGCGCCATGAGCCGGGCGAGACGGTCGACCTCATCCTCACGGACCAGCCGGAGGCCCGCTGATGCCATTGCCGAAGCGATACAAGAAGTGCGCGATCTGTGGCCGGCGGATCGTGCGAATGAGCGCTCACGTCCGCGATCACCGAAGTGGACGGATCGGCCGGGACGGGCGCCGGACGGACCGGACGCCCGAGGAGGCGGAGCGCCTCCGCGAGGTCAGGGGGGCGGCCGGGCGGAGCCGACGCCGCTCGCCGCCCGCGCGAAAGCACGTCGAAACCCGTCCGCGCCGCTCGACAAGGCGCGCCCTGTCGCACCTCGACACATCGGGCAACGCACGGATGGTCGACGTCGGCGCGAAGGGCGACACCGATCGGCGCGCAGTGGCGCGCGGAAAGCTCATGCTGAGCGCGTCCACGGTCGCAGTCGTGCGCGGCGGACGCACGCCGAAGGGCGACGTCCTCGGGGCCGCGCGGATCGCGGGGATCATGGCTGCGAAGCGGACGAGCGAGCTCATCCCCCTCTGCCACCCGATCGCGCTGACGCACCTCACCGTCGTCCTCGATGTCCAGGACGACGGGATCGTCATCGAGGCGATGGCCGCGACCACCGGGAAGACGGGTGTCGAGATGGAGGCACTCACCGCGGTCGCGGTCGCGGGCCTCACGCTGTACGACATGCTGAAGGCGATCGAGCGCGGCGCGCGGCTGGTCGACGTCCGGCTTGTCGAGAAGCAGGGCGGCACAAGTGGTGACCTACGTCTGGAGTGATCCGCGCAGCCGTGATCACCGTGAGCACGAAAGGCGCACGCGGTGAACGCCTCGATGAATCTGGGCCGGCGGTCCGCGACGCGCTGGTGGCCGCGGGGCACGAGGTGGTCTCGCAGGATCTCGTCCCGGACGATGCGGAGCGAGTCGCGATGGCCATCCTCGCGGCGACGCGTGCCGGCGCGAACGTCGTCCTGACGTCCGGCGGCACTGGCCTCTCGCCGAACGACCTGACGCCGGAGGCCACGCGCCGGGTCATCGACCGCGAGATCCCCGGCATCGCCGAGGCGCTCCGCGCGCGATCGCTCCAAGCGACGCCGCACGGGATGCTGTCGCGTGGCGTCGCCGGAGCGCTCGGGAGCGCGCTCGTGGTGAACCTTCCCGGCTCGCCGAAGGCCGCGCGCGAGTCGCTCGAGCTGCTGCTCCCTGTCCTGCCGCACGCGGTCGAGCTGCTCGCGGGCGAGAGCGGAGAGTCGGGCCACGACCTCACCGGTCGGTCACGAGGCCCTTCGCCCGCCGGAGGTCCGTGACGCGCTCACCCGTGGAGGCGCTGGCGCTCGCTAGTCTTCGGCCATGAGGCAGCCGCCGCCGATCCAGCAATGGTGGGTCAGCTACGTGCTCGTTGGCGCGACGGCGCTGATCGCGGTGCTCTGGGCACTCGGGTCGCTCGCGGGATTCCTGGCGCCGGTCCGCGAGCTCATCTTCGTGCTGCTCTTCGGGATCGTCTTCGCGTTCCTCCTGTCACCGATCGTCCAGCTCCTGCACCGCGTCATGCCGCGCTGGCTCGCGGTGGTCATCGCCTTCCTCGGTGCGCTCGCACTCCTCGTCGGAAGCGTCACGAGCATCGCGGCACCGGTCGTCGCCCAAGGCCGCACGCTCACCGCACGGATCCCCCAGGCCGTGGAGCTCATGCAGAACCCGGATCCGATCACCATCGCGGGCGTCCAAGTCCCGGGCGATGTGAAGCAGCGCTTCGGAACGGCGCTCGCCGAGCGTGGCGGTGAGCTCGTCGAGCGAAGCGCCGCAGTTGCCATGCGGGTGGTCACGGCGGTCATCGACATCGTCCTCGTGCTGGTCCTGGCGCTGTATCTGCTCGGCTCGGCCCCGAAGATCCGCGCCGGCATCCAGTACCTCCTGCCCCTCCGGTGGCGGCCGACCGCCGGCCGGGTGGAGGACGAGCTCGCGGACGTGTTCGGCCGCTATGTGCGCGGCCAGCTCCTGCTCGGGCTCGTGATCGGGTCCCTCAACTTCGTCGCGTTCACGATCCTGGGCCTGCCCTACGCGCTGCTGCTTGCGGTCATGGCGGGCATCCTGGAGCTGGTCCCGATCGTCGGACCCATCGTGGCCGGCGTGATCGCGGCGAGCGTGGCGATCTTCCAGCCACAACCGTTCCCGCTCGTCCTCTGGGTCATCCTGGCGGCGACCGCGATCCAGCAGCTCGAGAACCACCTGCTCGTTCCGCGGATCTCGGGACGTGCCGTGGGCATCCATCCCCTCGCGGCGTTACTCGCCGTCGCGGTCGGGATCCAGGTGTTCGGGATCGCCGGCGGCCTCTTCGCCGTACCGGTCGCCGGCGTCATCGCGCTGTACGGGCGGCGCTGGCTTGCCGCGCGCGAGACCGGCTACGCGAAGCGGGACACTCCGGCGCCTATCTAGGCGAGGGAGGGCTTCGCCCGACCGAGCCGCAAGGGCCCACGCGAGCGGAGCAGGCGAAGCCAGCGCAGCTCGCGGGGATCTACAGCTCAGCGAAGGCCGCGCGGATACAGGGACTCGCGCATGCGCAGGTATCCGGCCAGCGCTTCACGCTGCAGGAGCCCGACGAGCATCGCCCGCTGCAAGACCGCCAACACCGGGAGATCCGACGAGCTGAATCGCTCGAGGGCCACGACGAGCGTGTCGTCGGGCGAGACGCTCGGGACCGCGTCGACGGTCGTCATGACGTCGCGGACCAGCGTCGCATCCCAGCGCTCCTGTGGGATGCCCTTGAGCCCGGCGATCGTGACGAGCCCGACGATGCGCTCGCCCTCGCTGACGGGCACGGCCGCAAGGTTCAGCGGAACGACGACGTCACGCACGAGCGCGCCCACCGTCGAAGACGCGCCCACCGGGTGAAGGTCCTTGACCATCAGGCTGGACACACGTACGTCACCGAGCAGGCTTGTCATGCGGTCCTGCTGGAGCGCCCCGGACGCGGCGTTGTACAGGAAGTACGCGATGAGCGCGGACCACGCGCCACCGAACGAATCATTCCACGCGACCATCCGGTAGACGCCGACCAGCAGGAGCAGACCCGCGACGAGCTGCCCGCCCCGCGCGGCGATCCGCGTGGCCTGAGAACGGTCGCCGCGCACCGCCCACACGATCGAGCGCAGGACGCGCCCACCGTCGAGCGGGAAGCCCGGGATCATGTTGAACACGGCCAGCGTGAGGTTGATCACTCCGAGGTAGCTTGCGACGACGCCGACCGGGTCGAGCGCCGGGTCGAACCCCAGGCGCACGTCCACGAGGAAGGCGATACCGAGCGCTACCGCCCCCAGGGCGAGGCTCGCGAGCGGCCCGGCGGCGGCCATGAGGAACTCCGCACGGGCGCTCGGGGGCTCCTTCGCCAGGTTCGCGACGCCGCCGAGCAGAAAGAGCGTGATGGACGACACCGGCATCCGGAAGCCGCGTGCCGTGAGCGCGTGCGCGAGCTCGTGCAGCAGGACGGAGACGAAAAAGAGCACCGCGGTGATGACCGCGACGATGTACGTCTTCTGATCCGACCAGTTCGGCCGCAGCTGTGGGAGGACGCGGTCGGCGAGCGACAGCAGGATGAGGACGAAGATGAGGAACCACGAGAAGTGGATCCGGATGTCGATGCCCAGAACGCGCGCCACCGTGATGGAGCCCGGCACCGACTGAGCATACTTGCGTGATGGGTCGTCCCCCGTTCCTCGTCGCGGGAGTCGCGATGAGTCCGACGCGACGCCTCGTCGTCCTCCTCGGCCGACCCTTGAGGGCTATCGGCACGTGGGACGCGCTACAATGGATCCGTACTACATCAACGGTGTCCGGCTTCGCGGCGGCCTGACCGAGGAACAAAGGTCAGGCTTTTTCATGGCCCCGAGGTCATGAGTTCCTCGAGATCAGCACCGCAAAGGAGCAAGCGTGACCTTGGTATCTGAGCGTCCCGCCGCGGCGGAAGGCACCTTCGGACCCGTCCCCGTCCACGCGGACATCGCGCGCGCCATCGCGGATCTCGGGTGGATGGCCCCCACCCCCGTCCAGGAGCAGGCCATCCCGATCCTGAAGTCGGGCCGCGACCTGCTGGCCCAGGCCCAGACCGGCACCGGCAAGACGGCCGCGTTCGCCATCCCGATCATCGAGCGGATGGACGCCGGCCTCCGCTTGCCGCAGGCGCTCGTGATCGTGCCGACCCGCGAGCTCGCGGTGCAGGTCACGCGGGAGTTCGGAGCGCTCGGCCGCTACCGCAGGACTCGCGAGGTCGCGATCTACGGCGGCGTCGGCTATGGCGCGCAGGAGCAGGCGCTGCGTCGTGGCGTCGCGATCGTCGTCGGGACGCCCGGCCGCCTCATCGACCACATCGAGCGCGGCACGCTCGACGTCTCGCAGATCCGCTTCGTCATCCTCGACGAGGCGGACCGCCTCCTCGACATGGGCTTCGCGCCAGAGGTGCGCCGCCTCCTGCGAAGGCTGCCGACCGACCGCCAGACCGCGCTCTTCAGCGCGACGCTCGCCGGTGAGGTGAAGGACCTCGCGCACAGCTTCACGCGCAACGCACAGCGGATCGCGATCGACCCCGAGAACATGACGATCGACACCGTCGAGCAGGTGTACATCGAGGTCCTTGAGGCGGACAAGGTGAAGGCGCTCGAGGAGCTGCTCCGCCGCTACGAGCTCCAGCAGGTGCTCATCTTCCGCCACACCAAGCGCGGCGTGGACAAGCTCGTCGAGGTGCTCAAGCGGCGCGGGCACAAGGTCGACGCCATCCACGGCGACCTGAGCCAGCGCGAGCGCGAGCGGACCCTGGACGCGTTCAAGAGGGGCTCGCTCCCGATCCTCATCGCGACGAACGTCGCCGCGCGCGGGCTGCACATCGAGGACGTGAGCCACGTCATCAACTACGACCTTCCCGAGGACGCGGACACCTTCACCCACCGGATCGGCCGCACCGGCCGCGCCGGCAACACCGGCGTGGCGGTCACCTTCGTGGCGGAGTGGGACTTCGACGAGTTCGACAAGATCCGCAAGAAATCCGGCGTCGAGTTCCGCCGCGAGGTGCTCGAGCTCTACGGGACCTGAAGGGTCCCGCGCGCAGGGACTCGCAAGGAGAACCTGGCGCGCAAGGAGGCCCTCAACCCCCGTGGCCGCCGTCGTGCGAAGCCCGTCATCGAGTTGGCGGGCCGGCCGCGGCTGCCGGGGCGCGTGAGGGGAGCGGCTGGCACGCTCCTGAACGGCGGGAGAGCAGCAAGGCCACGCTGACCGGGCTAGCTCGGCCGGATCCTCCCGCGGACGCGATCGATCTCCGCCCAGGTCGTGCCGTGCTGCTCGAGGTATCCACCGACGCTCCCATGGCGCTCCTCCACGTGCATGAGCGTCCTGCGGATCGGGTTGCCGCGCGCCTCGAGGCTCGAGAGGAACCGTTCCCGGCGCGTCTCATCGAAAGTCGCGAGCAACTCGTCGTAGCGAGGACGCATCCGGCCGTCAGTGAGCTCGTAGTCCTGGACGATCATGCCGATGCCCACACCGGCCAGGCGCAGCAGGAGCGCGGCGACGACACCCGTTCGATCGCGGCCCGCGAAGCAGTGGAACAGCACGCCGCCTTCGGGTGCGCGCGCCATCGACGAGAAGATGGCCGCAAGCCGCGCTGCGCCCGCGGCCGCGTCGGTCATCAGGATGTAGCGCTCGGCAGCGCCGGCCGCCCTCGAGAGGCGCGTCTCGGTGGCGGGATCGTTCAGCGGGCGGTGCAGATAGGAGACGACGTCCGGAAGTGCCGCGAACGGGTTCGGCTCGGCCGTGATCTCCTCCGACGATCGCAGGTCGATGACCGTGCGGATCCCGTAGCCCAGCAGCGCACCGCGGCCTGACTCCGTGAGCTGGCAGAGCGTGTCCCCGCGGACGAACGCGCCCCAGGCCGTCGTGCCCTCGTCCTCGGTCGGGAGGCCGCCGAGGTCGCGCAGGTTGAGGCAGCCCTCCCACTCGAGATGGCGGGAGCGCGGGTCCGTCCCGAGCTCAACCAAGGAATTCCCGTGCGGTCCGCTCCCACAGCTCTGCCGAGAGCCGCAGGGACTCGACGTGCACGCGCTCGTCCCGGCCGTGGAACATCGAGCGGAACTGCGACATGGTGAGCGTCGGGCTCATCAGCCCATAGCCGTAGGCGACCGCGCCCTTGCGCCGGAAGAATCGGTTGTCCGTCGCGCCGACGGTCATGGCGGGCACGAGCCGCGCCTCCGGAAGCAGGGACCGGGTGACGCGATCGAGCACGTCCGTCAGCGGGGTTTGGGAGGGCGACGCGGTGGACACGTTGTCGGACTCGTGGAGCAGCTCGACCCCTGTCCAGAGATCACCGACCGCGTCCTGTAAGAGCGAGCGCACGGCGTCGCGGGACGCGTCGGGCAGCGTACGGATATCGATCTCGACGATCGCCTCGTCGGCGATCACGTTCACCTTCGTCCCGCCCCGGAGGACATTCGGCGACAAGGTATTCCGCGTCGACGCATGCACGAGCTTCGCGAGGCCGGCGGGCATCGACGCCAAGGACGCGTCGAGACGCTCCGGATCGGTGAACGCGCGCTCGAGCTCGGCCGGGAACGCCATGGCCGTCACGTACCGGCGCCAGATGTCGTGAAGCGCGATCGGCGGCTCGTACGCGGCGACCCGCGCGACGATCCGTGCCGCCTTCGTCACGGCGTTGTCGGAGCGGTACGGCGCGGAACCGTGGCCGGGGGTGCCGCGCACGCGCAGCTTCACCCACTGGGTTCCCTTCTCGGCGACCGTGAGGTGCAGCTTCAGGCCGTCGCTGGTGCTCGGCAGGTCGGAACGGACGCCCCCGTTCTCGCTGATCACGTAATCGGCGCGCACCCTGTCCCAGTGCTCGTCCGTCATGAACCGTGCGCCGTGGATTCCCTCGTTCTCCTCGTCCGCGACGGCGAGGTACACGAGCGTGCCGCGCGGCCGGAAGCCGCCGCGGAGGAGCTGCTTGGTGGCAACGGCCATCGTCGCTGTGAGGTTGAGCATGTCGACCGCGCCGCGACCCCAGACCTCGCCGTCGACGAGCTCGCCGCCGAAGGGGTCGCGCCGCCAGCCTTCCGCGTTCGCCGGGACGACATCGGTGTGTCCCATGAGGACGAGCGTCGGCGCGGCCCTGTCGCGGCCTTCGATACGCAGCACGAGGTTGGCGCGGCCGGGCCGCTTCGAGAACGTCTCCAGCTCGGCGCCGGGGACGTCCAGATACGAGCAGAGGACCGCCACCTGGCGGTCCTCATGCCCGGACTCGGGTGTCCCGTCGTTCACGCACCCATTGCGGATCAGCTGCTGCAACAGCTCGGTGGCCTCTCCGGTCGCGAGGTCGCTCACGCGACGACCGCCAGCTCCGCGCGGACGAGCCGCGCGGCCTCGACGACGACGCGGCATTTGGCGATGGACTCGTCTACCGGCCGCGTCTTGAGGCCGCAGTCGGGATGCGGCAGGAGCTTCTCGGGTGTCACGTACCGCAGGCCCTTCCGGATCCCTTCGGCGGCTTCCTCGACACTCTCGAGCTCGTGTGAGTGGACGTCCACGATCCCGATCTCGAGCTCCCTCGTGTATGGGTGGCGCGCGAAGAGGTCGAGCCAGCGGTACCCGTAGTTCGCCATGGCGAGGCTCAGGCGATCGACAGGGAGATCGAGCACCTGCGGGTAGATCGCCGCGAAGTTCCCGTAGCAGATGTGCGACACGGTCTTCGCTACGAGGTTCTGGGTCACGATGCCCATGGCTTCGATCGCGATCCCGATCTCCTCAGGTCGCGCGTGGATGGCGGGCTCGTCGATCTGGATGTATCGCGCGCCGGCCGCCTGCAGGTCCTCGGCCTCCTGGCGGACGACCTCGGCGAGCGCGAGCGCAGCATCGCGGCGCGTCCGGTAGGACTCGAGGTACGACCAATCGAGCATCGTGTACGGGCCGGTGAGCATCCCCTTCACCGGCCGTTCGGTCAGCGACTGCGCGAATTGGAACCACTCGACGGTCATCGGCTTCGGGCGCGAGATCTTCCCTGAGATGACGGGCTTGTGGTAGTAGCGGTTGCCGTACGAGCGCACGAGCCCGCCGATCGTGTAGCCCTCGAGCCGCTCCGCGAAGTACGCGACCATGTCGCCGCGATACATCTCGCCGTCGACCAGGATGTCGAGGCCGATCTCCTCCTGCGCGCGGATCCACTCCGTCGTCGCCCTGCGTTCTAGCTCGAACAGCTCGGTCTCCGAGAGCTTGCCGCGGGCGCGCGCGTTGCGGGCCTTCTGCAGGTACTCGGGCTTTCCGAAGGAGCCCACGGTGGTGGTGAGGAGGATGTCGCTCATGCCGAGGCACCTGCCCTCGCGCTCGGCTTTCCTCCCTCCACCGCGCCCGCGCCGGCGACGAGCGCGTCGAGCTTTTTCACGGCGACGTCGTGGGGCAGGTACTCGAGACCGGCCGTCGGGGCGACCCGCAGCCGGTCGGCAGGAACGAGCTTCAGCGCCTCCTCGATGAGACCGGCCACCTCGCCCGGGGTCTCGAGACGCGTGTTTCGCGCGTCGACGACACCGAGGACGATCGTCCGGTCCTTCACGGCGTCGAGTCGTCGCAGCGCCGTCGTGCCGCGGCTCCGCAGATCGATTCCGATCTGCGCCACCGGGAACGAGGCGAGGGACTCCAGGACACGATCCGCCGGGAAGAAGTAGGTCTGCACCGCGATGGGCACGCCCGCTGCTGCGATCCGCAGGTAGGCTTCGCGCGCGAGATCGACGTGCTGCGCGGCGGCCACGAGCGCCGGATCCTCGACATCGACGAGCTCCGCGCCCGCGGCGCCGAGGGCTGCGATCTCGACCGCGAGCGCGTCGGCCACGGCGAGCGTCAGCCGCTCGAGCGAGCGGTAATGCTCGTCGACGGCGAGCGTCGCGAACGTGAGCGGGCCGCAGACCGCGGCCTTGAGCTCGCGGTACGTCGCGCCCCGCGCGGTCTCGAAGTCACGCACGAGCGTGCGTCCGTCGCTCGAGATCGGGCCTGCGACGACGGGCTGCCGGAAATACGTGTTGTTGTCGTAGTAGCGCTCGAGCGGTCCCCGTGACACCCCGCTCCACGAGCGCGCGAACGGAGCGAACAGGTCGTCCCAGCGGATCTGCCCGTCGTTCAGGACGTCGATGCCCGCCACCGCCATCTCGCCGATCGCTGCACGGGTCGTGGCGTCGAACACGTCGTCGAGCGTGTCGTCGTCGATCTCGCCTCTGTCGTGGCGGTGGAGCGCTGTCCGGAGCTGCTGCCCGGTCGGGCCGCCCGACACCTTGGGCCACGCGCCAATGACGGTCGTCCTGATCATGCCACTCTCATCTTTCCCAGTTCTCAATCGGGACGGATGTGGCACCGCAGCGGGTCTCCGCCGGTTGCCGGGGTGTCATCGGGCCGTGTCCCTCAACCCCTCTTGATGAAAGGGATCGCGTCTCTGTTGCGGCGATGCTACCACCACTGCACGCGTCGGAGCGCCAGACTATATCCGGAACACGCCGGTAGACTCCGGTTCCCGTGACCGACCGCCTCGTCGATAGGACGCTGCGCGCTTTCAGTGACGATCTCGCGTCCGACCGGCCCGTCCCCGGCGGGGGAAGCGCGTCGGCCTTCGCGGGCGCGCTCGGGGCGGCGCTCGCCGCGATGGTCGCGCGCATCGCGGCGAAGAAGGCGCCGGGAAGCCACGACGAGCTCATCGCCGAGCTTGACCACCTTCGCAGCGAGCTGCTGCGGCTCGTCGACGACGACAGCGCCGCCTTCGCCAGCGTCGCGGCGGCCATGAGGCTGCCGAAAGGGACCGACCTGGAGAAGCGCGAGCGGGCTCGGCGCATGCAGCTCGCACTGCTTGGCGCCGCCCGCGTGCCGCTCGAGATCGCCCGCGCCTGCCGCCGCCTCCTCGAGGCGTGCGAGCGTGGCGCGGAGCTCGCGCCGGCCGCCGCGGCGAGCGATATCGGCGTCGGCGCACTCATGGCGGAGGCGGCGCTCAAAGGGGCGGCTTTGAACGTGACGATCAATCTCGCCTCGCTGAAGGACGCGGCGCAGGTGAAGTCGCTCTCGGAGGATCTGCACCGGGAAGTGGATGGCGCGGAGGAGCTGCGCGAGCGGATCCTCGACTCGGTCGAGTCCCGAATCGCGCGCTGATGGACCGGCCGCTCTCGTGACGCGGCTGCTCTACGGGCGCCCGCTGGCGGAGCAGGTCAACGCCGATTCCGCCCGACGCGCCGCGCTCCTTCGCGAGCGCGGGGTCACGCCGGCGCTCGCCGTCGTATCCGCTCCCGGCGGCGCGGCCGCGGCCACGTACCTTGGCCGGCTGCAGCGCGCAGGCACCGCGCTTGGCGTCGATGTGCGCGAGGTGCCGCTCGGGCGCGACGCGGACGCCGGCGCCATCGGCGCCGCGCTGGACGGACTCGGCGCCGACGAGCGTACCTCGGGTGTGCTGCTGCTGAGCCCGCTGCCGACCGGCGTCGATCTCGTGGCCGTCGCCCACCGCATCCCGCACCACAAGGACGTCGAGGGGATGCACCCGCTCAACGTTGGATTCCTCGCGGGCGGCCGACCACGCTTTGTGCCCCCGACCGCCGAAGCGGTCATCGCGCTGCTCCACCACTACCAGGTCCCCATCCGCGGCGCGAGCGTCACGGTCGTGGGACGAAGCGCGGTGTTCGGGCGCCCGCTCGCGAGCCTCCTGCTGCTCGAGCACGCGACCGTCACCGTTGCGCACAGCCAGACGCCCGACCTCGCGGCACACACGAAGGCCGCAGACATCGTCGCCATCGGGATCGGTCGTGCCGGCGCGCTCCGCGGCGACATGCTCGCGGACGGCGCGATCGTCGTCGATGCCGGCATCAACGTCACGCCGGACGGGATCCTGGGCGACGTCGATGCGACGAGCCTGCACGGCATCGCGGCAGGGTACACACCGGTGCCCGGCGGTCTCGGAGCGGTGACGACCGCGCTCCTGCTGCGCAACGTGGTCGCGACGGCTGAACAGCTCGGTAGCGGATAGGCGAGGGGGGCTCGGCTACAGGCGCACGACCGGAGGGTCATCCGGGTCATCGAAGTGCATGGAGTCGATGAAGCGCAGCTTGCCCATGGTGTGGTCGAGAACGATCGAGTGCGTGCGGATGCCTCGGTTGAAGAAGCGGACGCCGCGCAGCAGCTCGCCGTCCGTGACGCCCGTCGCCACGAAGCGGAGGTCCTGACCACTCGCGAGGTCTTCGGCACGGTAGACCTTGTTCTCGTCGGTGATGCCCATCTGCTTGGCGCGTGCGCGTTCCTCGTCGTTGCGAAACTTGAGGCGGCCGAGCATCTCCGCGCCGACACAACGCACCGCTGCGGCGGAGATGACGCCTTCGGGCGCGGCACCGATTCCCATGAGAGCGTGGACGTTCGTACCACCGATGACCGCGGTGATAGCGGCGATGACGTCGCCGTCGTCGATGAGCTTGATACGCGCGCCGGCCGCGCGGATGTCGGCGATGAGCTTCTCGTGGCGGGGCCGGTCGAGGACGATGACCGCGAGGTCCTCGACGTCGCGGTTCAACGAGTCCGCGATGATGCTGAGGTTCTCGGCGACCGGCCGATCGAGGTCGACCTTGCCACGTGCTGGCCTGCCACAGACGAGCTTCTCCATGTACGTGTCCGGCGCGTGGAGGAGACCGCCGGGCTCAGAGACCGCCATGACGCAGATCGCGTTTGAGTGCCCCTTCGCGACAAGGTTCGTGCCTTCGAGCGGATCCACGGCGATGTGGACCTCGGGGCCGTCGCCACGCCCGACCTTCTCGCCGATGTAGAGCATCGGCGCCTTGTCGCGCTCACCCTCGCCGATGGCGATGCGGCCGTTGAAGGAGACCTGATCCATCGCTTGGCGCATCGCCTCGACCGCAGCCCGGTCGGCACGGGTGTTGTCGCCGTGGCCCATCCAGTGCGCGGCCGCGATCGCGCCGGCCTCCGTGATCCGCACGAGCTCGAGGGTGGGCGTCCGAGAGGTGGGCCGCTCCTGCATGCGCGGCGAGCCTAGCCGAGCGCTATGCGAGGCGCCTGCCGACGTCGATCGTCCGGGCCACACGCAGGGCGGCGCTCTCGATCAGATCCTCGGCCTGCGCCATCGCGTCACCCAGCGTCATCGGACGGTCCGGAGTGAGCTCGAGCGCGCCGAGCCCGGCCGCGTAGAGCGACTCGTAGCCCTGGGCGCTACCTCCCGCGATGGCGATGACCGGCACGCCGGCGCGCGTCGCGGCCTCCGTCACCGCTTGGGTGAGCTTGCCGTAGGCGCTTTGCGAATCGACGCGGCCCTCTCCCGTGATGACGAGGTCGACCGCGCTGACGCGCTCGGCGAACCGGACGGCGTCGAGCACGATCTCGGCCCCGGAGCGGAGCCGCGCATCCAGGAATGCGAGCAGCCCCGCGCCGAGGCCGCCGGCCGCGCCGGCGCCCGGCACCTCACGCACCCGGCGTCCGATGAACAGCTCGACGACGTCGGCGAACCGCGCCAGCGCGGCGTCGAGCTCCGCCACGACCTCGGGCGTCGCGCCCTTCTGCGGGCCGTACACGGCGGATGCGCCGCGGGCGCCGAGCAGCGGATTCGTGACGTCGCAGGCGACCTCGATCGCCGGACGCACGAGCCGTGGATCAGTTTGGCCCTCGATGCGGTGAAGCCGTGCGAGCGCCGCGCCGCCCTCGGGGAGGTCCCCGCCGGCGGCGTCGAGGAAGCGGTAGCCGAACGCCCGCGCCATCCCGGCCCCGCCGTCGTTCGTCGCGCTTCCGCCGATACCGACGACGATCCGGTGCGCACCGCTCGCGGCCGCTTCAAGGATGAGCTGGCCGGTGCCGCGTGTCGATGTGATGCGCGGGTCGCGCTCGCTCTCGAGAAGCAGCGGGAGTCCGCTGGCCGCCGCCATCTCCACGACCGCCGTGGTGCCGTCGCCGAGGGTCCCCCACTCCGCATCGATCTCGCGG
This sequence comes from Chloroflexota bacterium, assembly GCA_013695575.1. Classification (GTDB taxonomy): domain Bacteria; phylum Chloroflexota; class Limnocylindria; order P2-11E; family P2-11E; genus JACDAF01. The sequence goes on from JACDAF010000391.1 coordinate 18,991, forward strand.
CCGAGCGGGTCGCGCACGCGCGCGCGCCGGATCACACCACCGGTGGCGCGAACGAGCGCACGCACGGTGCCCTCACCGCCGTCAGCGAGCGGGAGCTCGTCCACCGCGGCCTCGGGCCATGCGCGGCGGATGCCACGGCCGATCGCGGCCGCGACGGCCACGGCATCACAGCTGCCCTTGAACGCCTGGGGTGCGATCAGCACGCGCGGGGCGGGCACCCGCGCATTGTCACTAAACTCAACAGGTTGAGGATCGCGATGATCTCCGTCCACGCCTGCCCGCTGGCGAGGCTCGGTGGGCGCGATTCGGGCGGGATGAACGTGTACATTCGCGAGCTCACGCGCGATCTCGCGTCGCGCGGGATCGAAGTGGACGTCTTCACCCGCTGGCGGGAGCCCGGTGATCCGCGGATCCAGCAGCTCGCGCCCGGGGCCCGCGTGATCCACATCGAGGCCGGCCCGATCGGCTACCTGCCGAAGATGAGCGTGTACGACCGTCTGGACGAGCTGACGCAGCAGCTGGAGCGGCACGTCGAAGCCGAAGGCAAGCGGTACGACCTCATCCACGCGCACTACTGGCTCTCGGCCGCGGTCGCGGCCCGGCTGTCTCGACGCTGGGGTGTCCCGGCCGTACAGATGTTCCACACGCTCGGACTGGTGAAGCGCGAGGTGATGGACGAAGACGTCGATGGCGAGAGCGACATCCGCATCACCCTCGAGCGCGCCGCAGTGCGTGAGTCGGCTGCGATCGTGGCCGCGAGTGACATCGAGGCGGACGAGCTGCGAACGCTGTACGACGCCGACGACCGCTCGCTCTGGATCATCCCCTGCGGCGTCGATCCCACGGTGTTCCGGCCTATCCGCCAGGCCGACGCGCGCGTAGCGACCGGACGCGACCAGTGCGAGCGGCTCATCCTGTTCGTGGGCCGGATCGAGCAGATCAAGGGGATCGACGTGCTGCTGAAGGCGCTCGCGCTCCTGTTCCGTCGCCGTCCGGACATGCGCGCCGACACCTGCCTCCTCGTGATCGGCGGAGCGCTCGACGCCGACAGCGGTGAGGGGGAGACGGAGAAGATCGAGGAGCTGCGCCGGCTCGTCCGCGAGAACGCGATGGAGGCCAACGTGGACTTCGTCGGCTCGCGCGATCAGACGCAGCTCGCGCAGTACTACGCGGCCGCGGACCTCTGCGCGGTGCCGTCGCTCACGGAGTCGTTCGGGCTTGTCGCGCTGGAGGCGATGGCCTGCGGCACGCCGGTGGTCGCCACGCGCGTGGGTGGGATGCAGACGGTGGTGGAGCACGGGGAGTCCGGGCTCCTCGTGCCGGCCGGAGACGACGCGGCACTCGCGGAAGCGATCGCGCGCGTCCTCACTGATCATCGCCTCCGCGTGCACCTGGCTCACGGCGCGCGGAGCCGAGCGGAGCGGTACACCTGGCAGGCGGTCGGAGACCGGATCGTCGAGCTGTACGACACGGTGCTGGAGCGACACCGCGCGCCGGTGGAGGTCTAGGTGGCCGCGAGGTTCGAGCTTCCCGCGCGAGCGATGGCGATCTTCGCGCATCCGGACGACGTCGACTTCGGCTCGTCGGGGACGCTCTCCCTCTGGGCCGACCAGGGGGTGCACGTGACGTACTGCCTCCTCACAAGCGGGCAGAAGGGCACGCACGATCCGAAGATGAGCCCCGGGAGGCTCGCCGGGATCCGGCAGCGCGAGCAGCGCGCGGCGGGAAAAGTGGTGGGCGCCCGCGACTTCGTGTTCCTCGGGCATGAGGATGGCGAGCTCGAGCGCTCGAAGGAGCTGACGGGTGAGGTGTGCGGCGTGATCCGCAGGCACAAGCCCGACCTCATCATCACGCAGGACCCCTGGCGTGAATACCAAATGCATCCGGATCACCGCGTCGCAGGGTGGAGTGCGCTCGACGCCCTCATCGCCGCACGCGACCACCTCTTCTACGCCGAGCAGCTGCGGGACGGCCTCACGCATCACCGCGTGCGCCGAGTGCTCCTCTTCGGGAGTGCGGAGCCGAACGTCTGGTTCGATATCTCGACGACGATGGGGCGGAAGATCCGCGCGATCAG
>JACDAF010000026.1 GCA_013695575.1 Chloroflexota bacterium
ACGAGGGAGAGCCGCGGCGCGAGGGCCACCGCGATCGGAACGATGATCGCCAGCCCGATGAACACGTACCACCGAAGACTCTCCATCAGCAGGAGTACGGCTGACGCGCCTGCCAGCGCGCTCCAACGCGCGCCGGCGTTGAAACGCGCGAGGCACCAGAGGCACAGCCCGATGAGGAAGAGCGCGAGTGCGTCCTTCAGGTTCAGCGACGACCACAGCATGAGCGACGGGTAGAACGCGATCACCGCCGCGGCGACGAGCGCGGCCGTGCTGCCGAAGAGGCGGCGGCAGAGGTCGAAGAGCAGCAGGACCAGCCCGGACGAGAGGGCCGCGTTGAGCAGCAGGGGGAGAAGCACCCGCGGGCCAAAGACGAAGAAGATCGCACTTTCGAGGTAGACCCAGGTGCCGAACAGGTACTCGTCGCCCGCCCACGCTGGCGGCACGTATGGAGGCTGCGGGTCACCTGCGAGATACCGGGCGAATGCCCATGAGAGATTCGCGTACGAGGCATCGTCGCCGGTGACGAAGCCACCCCGCCCGGCTGCGAGCGAGCCGAAGTAGATGACGGTGGCAGCCGCGACGTGCATCGCGAAGGAGAGCCCCACGATCGCTGCGACGGGACGGCGGAGAGACGCCGGTGCCGCGATGCGCACGCCGAGCCCGACAAGGGCCGCAAGGACAGAGGCGACGACGGCTGCGACATGCTCCCCATTGATAAGCATGAGCCCGAGCCCGACGCCCGCAAGCAATCCAGTGGCTACCCCGGCGATAAGGTAGCGAGGCGGAAGGTCAGCCAAACGACCGGCGACCGCTCTCACCATTTCACGATATGCCGGCGATGCGAGGCTGCGGCCTCGCTGGTCGCACCGCTTGGATCAGGGCGCTCGCGCAGCTGAGATCCCGGTCGTCGAGCCAGCCCCACACCGGCTGGAGCCACGTTCGGTCGATTCCGCTCTCGGCTTGTTCGGTCTCGCAGGCAATTCTCAGGAAGCCCGCAGCCTCGATCGCCTCCAGGTGACGCGAGAGTGGCTGCCGGTTGATCGGCGCGTCGCCACGCACTAAGCGCCACATCCAGTCTGGATAGGCCCAATGACCGTTCCAGATCGGACTGGTGCCATGGCTCCGGAAGTCGATCTGATGCCACATCGTGCCGCCGGGCTTGAGCCAGCGGAAGACCGCGGCGTAGGTGGTGTCGAGATCCGCGACATGCTCCATGACCGCCTGCGAGAAGACCAGGTCGACTGACTCGGCCTCGATCGCGGCCGGATCGTCCCAGGGGACCACGTACTCCAGCTGGTCGAGACGAACCCGCTCGCGGAGCTCTGTCACACGAGCGCTGTCGAGCGAGCGAAGAAGGCGATCCGCCGTAAGGATCTCATCCGGGAAGGCGAATGATCCAAGCCGCGGCCGCACCTCCGGGAACTCGACGGAATCTGGAATGGTGGCGCGCCGATGAAAAAGCCCCACGAGCTCATCAAAGACTGAAAGATTGGCGGCCGCGTTAGCATGGCGCACCACGTCGAGCGCCAGGTATCGCTCAGCCCCCGTCAAGAGTGCGGCTATCCCCACACCAAGCGAAGCGCCGGGACCGAGCTCTGCGACGCTTGTCGGGTCGGTCCGGAGACCGTAACGGTTGGCCTTCACCAGGTGCCGCAGCCATACCGCATAGCAGTAGCGGGCGGAGAGCGTTTCGGCAGAGAGCGTTTCGCGAACGGGACCGCGAGCGCGTCGCACAGCGCTCCGGAACGGCGCCCGCGCGTGGCGAACTAGTGCTTTAACGAGTGCGGGGAGCGCAGCGACCATCCGCCTGGTCTTGGCCGAGGTCTTCACGGACTACGCGACGACCCGCCTCTGGACGTGCGCTGGCCAGACACCCCGCTTGGCGACGGCGTCACCGGCGGCGTTTCCTCCGCCGGTGACGTGCGACCCGCGGCCGAATCTACGGCGATCCGAATCCTTCGTAGATCATCGCGTTGTCACCGCCGCTCGCGAGCTCCACGACGACGGCCGCCACGGTCCCGCCGGTGCCATCGATGACCACGGCGTACTGCGTGTTGTCGGCGAGCGGGCCGACCTCGCGCGGATCGATGCGCACGCCGCTGCCGGCCGGGATGGCCAGCGTCTGGGTGTGCACGAGCGCGCCGTCGCTGAAGCGGTACCAGCTCACGGTCGCACCGCTGGCGGAGACGGCCTGCAGCAGGATCGGCGTCGTCCAGCCGCCCGGGCCGCCGAGCGTGCGCGTCACGTTCGGCAGGTAGGAGCGCACCGTGGGCGCGGGCGTCGCGGCGTAGCCCATCGCGGTGGCCGGGCTGATGACGTTCACCACGGCGGCGATGTTGCCTGCGGCGCTGGCGACGAAGGTGTACTCGCCGTCACCGAGGCAGGTCGCGCTTGCGCTGTTGCAGGGCGTGGTCGTGCCGACGGTGAAGCGCGGGTCGAAGGCCCACGAGCCGCCGGGCGCGACCGGTGCGGTGGCGCTGAAGGTCTGCGGCGAGCCGGAGCTGCCCTGGAGCGGCGTGAAGCTGAGGCTCGGCGTGATCGCCGAGGTACCGAGGTTCTGCACCACGATCGTGCTGACGCGGCCGATTCCCGAGGCGTTCTTTGCGGCGTACGCGCCATACACGCTGGCCGCGCCGGTGGTCAGGCCGTTCGTGCTGTACGCGACCGGCTGCGCGACCCAGGCCGCGTCGAGGTGCGTGTTTACGACGACGGTGAGCGGCTGCGATGCGGTCACCGTGACCGCGTACTGCTTGCCGTCCACCAGTCCGGACGCGCCAAGCGTGGGGTCATCCGAGTTGGGATCGACGAACTTCGAGCGGCCACTGGCGATGGTGCGCGTGACGGTGACCGTCGGCGCTGAGCCGTCGAACGACACGAAGCGCGCGGTCGCGGTCGTGGTCCCCCCGCCGAGATTCTGGATGATGAACGGCGTGACGTAGCCGAAGAAGCGGCGCACGATGTTCGGCAGGTACACCGTGGTGGCGCCGGATGCGGTGCCGGTGTACGCGAGCGCCTCGGCTCGATCGCCGACGCCCTGGTGCTGGTTCACGACCGCGACGATCCGCGCGCCGAAGCTGCGGACGACGACGGCGAACTGCGTGTCGCCGGGAAGGTCCGTGTCGTTGTTCGGCACGTCCGCGAAGGACGTGCCCGGGGCGAGGCCCGCCACGGAGCGGCGGGTCACGCAGGCGCCGTTGAGGAACCGGTAGAAGCTCACCTCGAGCGTCGTGCCCGCGGTGCCGGTGTTCTGGACGATGAAGGGCGTCTGCCACCCCGTCGCGCCGCCGAGCGTCTTGGTGATGTTCGGCAGGTACACGGTCGAGGTCGCGGCGTCGGTGCGGGTCGTCGCACACGTATCGGGCTGCGACTCGAGCTGCAGCGCCTGGTTGAACGTGACGGGCCCGCTGACAGTGAACGGCTGCGAGTACGCCGTCCGGTAGCCCGACTTGAGGAAGTACATGTCCCACGATCCGCCGTCGGGGGCCGCAAGCAGCGCCAGGTCGGCGATGAAGAAGCCGCTCCCGTCGGTGCGGGTGAAGCAGGTGATCGGCGGACCGAGCGTGACGCAGACGTCACCCAGGGGCTGGCCGGTGTTGGCGTCGGTGACGTACCCGCTGATGCGCGAGTGGTCCGCGGCGGCGGGGCCGGCGGTGCCGAGCGTGAGCGCGGCGACGACGAGCGCGACGAGGACCGTGGACAGCGCCGTTCGGATCTTCATCAAGATGGAGCCTCCTCAAGCGTTGGCGCTGCGTGACCAGGGGCCGCGACAGTGCGCCGTCTCTCAAGCGTACGCGACAAACGGCTGGGGAGCGGTCGCGCGTGCGTGCGCCGCGTACGAGGTTGACGACCGGACACACAGACCGGGGCCCCGAAGGGCCCCGGTCTGTGCTGACGAGATCGGCGTGAGCGGCTACTCGGTGTTGATGAGGACGTCCGCCGACCCCGCGAGATTCGGGGCGTTGCCGGCGACATCGGTGATGCCGGCGGTGCCCGTGATCGTCGGGCCGGTCGCGGTGACTTGGATCAGCGGGGCGCTCCCCGGGCTCGTGATGGTCGGGGCAGCGCCGGACAGCGTGACCGTGAGGACGGTCATGGCCGCATTCAGCGTGCACGTGGCGCTGTTCGTGGCGGCACCGCCGCAGGTGATGACCGCGACCGTGCCGTCGCTGTCCTGGATGGTGATCGTCGAGCTCGAGGTCAGCGGGCTGGACTGCCCGAGCGGCTCGTTGAAGGTGACCGTGAACTGGTCACCCGGATCGGCGAGGTTCGTGGTCACCAGGTTCGCGTTGAGCCGCGTGTCCGCGAGCAGCGGTGCGGTGGTGTCGGGCGCGGGGGTCGTGAGCGTGATCGTCGCGGGGCTCGTGATGTCGTTGCCGACGATGTCCTGGGTCTCGTTCGCTCCGGCCGTGAGGGTCACGGTGTACGCGGTCGCCGCAGCGAGCGGTGACGCGAGCGTGACCGTGAAGGAGGTGGCTGCGGCGCCAGCGGTGGCCGGGCAGGTGTTGGTGGCGGTGGAGGCGATGGTCACGGCACCAGCGGTGACCGTGACGTCGCCGGCTTCCAGCGCATCCGCGCAATAGACGGGCTCCGAGAACGTGAGCGTGATCACGGAGCTGCCGCCGGTGCCGGTCGCGCCGGCGAGGGTCGGCCGCGTGGTCTCGCCCGCGGTCGCGGTGGCCGTGCGGGTCTGCGCGGTCGCCTCGTTGCCGACGGAGTCCTCGAGCTTGGCGGCGCCTGTCGCCGTCAGCGTGACGGCGACGGTGTCGCCGGTCACTGTCGGGGTCGCGAGGGTGACGGTGAAGCTCGTCACGCCGTTGGAGGCGGCCGCGTTGCAGGTCGGCGCGGAGTCGCCCACAGCCGCGACCGATGTGCCGTTGACCGTGATGGTGTAGTCGGTCGCGGCGAAGGCGGCGGTGCGACAGACGGGCTCACTGAAGGTGAGCGTCGCCAGATTGCCGCCGACGGTGACGGACGCGAAGCTGGGCCGCGTCGTGTCGACGTACGTGAACGTCGCGGCGTTCGACGCGGGAGCGCCCGCGTTCGTGACGGTGACGTTCGCGGTGCCGACCGTCCCCGCGGGCACCGTCGCGACGATGGACGTGGGACCGCACGAGGTGACCGTCGCGGCGGTCGCCCCGACGTTGACCGTCGGGAACGCCGGCGTGCAGACGAAGCCCGTTCCGGTGATCGTCAGCGTCGTGCCGCCCTGGCTGCCGCCCGAGGTCGGCGCGATGGACGTGATGACCGCCGCGGCCGCGGCCGCGGTGACCCGGACGTCCTGGTAGTAGCCCTCGTTGTGGATGTCCGCGCCGGTCGCGCTCAGCACGAGCGCGCCGTTAAAGCGGTAGGTGCCGACGGCGGCGGCGGTCGGGACCCGCACGCTGTACGTGAACGTCCCGATCTGCCCCGGGGCAATGGTGGTCTGTGTCTGCGTGGTGTAGCGGGTCGCCGAGAGCCAGCTGCTGTTGAACGGCGCCTCGGTGGTGTCCTGCGCGTTGCAGGTCACCTTGTCCTCGAGGCAGGCCGCGAGGTCGACCTGAGTTGCCGAGCCCTTCACCCAGGTGACGGTGCCGGTGTTCGCGAAGAACACCGTGAACATGCCCGTCTCGCCGGGCGCAAGGGTCAGGAACGCGCTCTCGCCGGCGTACGCTGAGTCGTACCCGGGGACCGCCGCGTCGACGGTCGCCGTCCCGACGAGGCTGAGTGCCAGTGCTGCCGCGGTGATGGCGGTGACGATCCTTCGCATGTGGCATTCCTCCTTCTGGATTCGCGGCGCGCTGATTGGCGCGGCGACCTCTACTGTCGCTCTATCGGCACGGATGGTACGCGTGCTGTGTCGAGGCCGCGTGAAATCGCTGCCGGCGCCAGGTCTACACGTGCGGCGGTGGCGAACCAAGCGGTTGGGCGCACGACTGTCGGTGAGCTTTCCAGCAACCGCACGCCAGTATGGTCACGATCGCGGCCAGTCCCTCGGTAGCGCGGCCATGTCGCAGACATGCAGCGCGAGCACGGTGAAGGGATGCACGGAGTCCGAAATGTGCGTGGCGGACGACGATGCTCATCCCTGGCTCAGGTACTGATCGAGACGCGTTCGATAGTAGTCGCTCGTGCGGGCGAGCCCCTCGTGGAGCGTCGTGGTCGCGCGCCAGCCAGTGAGCTGCTCGATCCGGTCGCTGCTGATGGCCGCGCTTCCGACCTCGATCGCGACCCGCTCCGGTGGCCACGGCACCGACCGCACTCGACCTCGACCGATCTGTCGCACGATCGCATGCGCGAGCTCGCGGACAGTCTGGGTCGTCGTCGCGGTCGCGAAGAGCGCCTGCCCTTCACACGCTGGTGTAAGCCCCGCGGTGATGATTGCATCGACGACATCGGCCACGTAGGTGAGCGTCCGCACCTGGGACCCGTCGCCGTACACCGTCAGATCACGACCCATGAGGGCCAAGCCGATAAAGTAGTTCACGAATCCGAGGTCCGCCGTGCGGATGCTCGCTCTGGGGCCGTACACGTTCGACAGCCTGATCGCCGTCACCGGGATGCCAAAGGCCGTGCCGTGCACTAGGACGTACTTTTCCGCCGCCGTCTTGCTGGCCGAGTACACGTCAAGAGGGAACTCCGGATGATCCTCGGTCGCCGGGCTGTCGTGCACCGAGCCGAGCTGCGTCGTCGTGCCGAGCTGCACGAATCGGATCGGTCGGTCTTCGGCGCGAATCGCGTCGAGCAGGCCGAGCACGGCCACGACGTTGACCGCGTCGGTCTTGCGCGGATCCTTCATGGAGCCCGCGTGCGATGTGTATGCGGCGCAGTTGAAGACGATATCGCTGCCGTGGACCGCGGCCCCGACGTCCTCGCGCGTGCGGATGTCGGCGCGGATGAGCCTCACGTGCCGCTCGACTCCAGCAAGGTTCGCGACGTTGCCACCGCAGGCCGGATCGAGGTCGTCGTAGACGGTGACGTCGGCCCCAAGCTCCACGCACCGGTGGGCCAGGTTCGAGCCGATGAATCCGAGCCCACCCGTGATGAGGACGCGCATCCCGATGAGGTCAGCGGTGGTGATCACTCGGGCATCGCGATGCACATATTGACGGACAGCCTCCGGCGGCGCTGGCCTCAGCTCCGCCGTGTGATGACGAAGGCCCAGCTCCGTGCGAGCCAGCGGTCGTAGCCTCCGACCACCGCTCGGCCTGGCGACGTGCGGGCGAATCGGAGAAAACCGATCTGTCGCAGTCGCTCGGCGAGCCTGCGTTTCCGCCTGGAGATGACGATCTCGGGGTCCTGGATTCGCGCGAGGTTCGAGACGAGGCCTAGCTCGAGGCCCTCGGCGGCGAACATCCGCTGCAGCCGGGCGTACGAAGGCAGCGCGAAATGCTCGCCGAGCTCCTTCACCCGCCGGCCCATACGCTGCGCGTACCAGCGCGCCAGCCGTCGCGGCAGCAAGTGCGTGAACGGCAGGTGCGTGTGCGGGTCATCCAGCACGGTGATCGGCGAGAGCGGGTTGGGCACGACGAGATAGCCGATCCCGTCCGCGCTCAGCACCCGGCTCGCCTCTGCGACGAGCGCCGCTGGGCGTGGGAGAAGCTCGAGGATGCCGTAGAGCAGGACGACGTCGCAGGTCCTCGACGCGATCGGGAGCAACGTGGCATCGGCGACGACGTAGCGCGCGGGTCGGCCGCTTCGGAGGGCCTCGGCACGTCCGACCCGCAATCTCTCGGCATCGAGATCGACGCAGATGATCAATCCATCTGGCCCGCCAAGCCCGAGGCCGATGGCCCCGTCGGCTCCACCCACGTCGAGCACGACACGCGATCGCGGGGCGAGGTGCGGCACCAGGGCGGCACGGACCTCGCGTGTGCGCTCCGAGGCGTGCTCCGCGCCAAAGGACCAGCCCTCGGAGAACCGATTCGGTGCGGTCACAGGCGAACCGCAAGGCGCTGCTCCATCGCGCCGACCATGGTCGCGACGAGCCCCTCGTACGAATTGCGGCTGGCCCAAGCGAGCCGCTCGGCACGCAGCTCGGGAGTGTCTGGACGTTCGAGCGCCGCGGCGACGGCGTCGACGAACGCCTCCGGTGTGCCGGCGATGTCGACGACCGGCGCATATCGCAGCACCTCCGGCAACGGCGTTGCGACCACCGGCCGGCAGAGCGCCAGATACTCCACGAGCTTGCCCGGATACACGCTGATCGTGAACTCGTTCACGACGTACGGGATGAGGCATACGTCGAAGCGGACCAGATACGCGCCTATGTCGTCGTACGAGCGTTCGCCGAGAATGAGGACGTTGCGCCGGTCACGCGGGCGGTAGCGCGGATCCTCGACGGAGCCGAGCACAACGAGCGTATCGTCCGGAAAGGCGTCAGCGACGGCTTCGAGCAGGGGAAGGTCGACCTTGTGGTTTAGGCCGCCCATGTATCCGATGAGCCGGCCCGGCAAGCCGCGCAGCTCCACCGGTACCGCGAGCCTCCCGGCCCGGGCGTCCTCGGACGCCGCGAGGTCGATGCCCACGGGCACGAACAGCGCGTCGCGGGCGCCAAGCTCGCGGCAGTGCTCGACGAGCGCGCTCGAGTTGGCGATGACGAGGTCGGAACGTCCGATCACCTCGCGCTCGCTCGCGCGCAGGCTCTGCCGAACGCCCGGGACCTCGGCGAACGCGTCACCGCAGTAGTAGACGATAAGGTCGGGGCGGACGATGTCGATGAGGTCGACCGCCGCCCAGGTGGGAAGCCCGATCCACAAGACGCGCCGTGCGGCAAGACGGGCGATCTCGGGCCCGACCTGCAGTCGAAGCAACCGACGGTTGAGCGCGCGCTCCGCGGCGAATGCGCCGCCCGGGATCGCGATCGGTGAAACGACCCGGATCGGCTCCGCGTCATGGGGCGCGCGCAGCCCGCGTGACCACTTCCGGAGGCGGCTGACTACCCGGCCCACGTCGCGAGGTCCAGGCATGCGCACGCCCGTGTTCTCGATGTAGACGACCGCGTGCCCGCGCGCCGCGAGCTCGAGGCAGATGAACTGGTGGTCCTGCCGCCGGAAGTCCCAGTCGATTGACGACAGGTAGACCACCCCGTAGTCGAGTGGGCCGCCGCTCACCGGTCCTCCGTCGCGAAGGCAAGCGTGGCCGCGACGAGCGGCATCGCGGCGCGGAGGTAGGAGTTGTCCTGCGCGCTAAATGGCCGCACGACACGCATCGCGAAGAGATACACGGCCGCAGCTGCGATGATGGCCGCTGCGGTCGAGAGCGGCGCGAGCGCCGCGCCGACGGCCGCCGCCGGCGCTGCCACTAACACGGGCCGCGCGAGCTCTGTGATCGAGGGCCGACCGAGGTCGGCCCGGAGCGCGTACATCCCGGCAATGACCGCGGCGAACTCGCTGCCCAGGACGGCCCACGCCGCCCCCGATGCCCCTTCCGACGGGATGAGCCACAGAGCGAGGAGGATATTCGCGAGTATGCCGAGGAGTTGGGGCACAAGCGCAGCTCGCCAGCGCCCGACCGCGAGGAGCATCTGCGTGAGCCCCAGGCGCGCGAACATGAGCACGACCGCGGGCGCGAGGATCTGGACCGGCTGGACGACGCTCGGCCTCGCGGTGCCAAAGACGATGGTGATGACGTCCGGCGCAGCGACCCAGATCGCGGTCGCGATCGGCAGGCTCAGCGCGAGCAGCATTTTCTGCGAAGAGGTAAGCAGGAGCTGCATCCCTCGCAGGCCCTCACGATCGTGACGTGCCGCGACCGGGAACAGCGCGACGATGAGCATCGACGGGATGATCAGGGTCGGCTCGACGAGGCGGAAGGCGGCGCCGAACACGCCCGCCGCGGATTCGGTGGCGAGACGTCCGAGGAGCAGCGTGTTGATCCTCTGGTCCGCACCGACGGCGAGCCACACGAACGAGATCGGCAGACCCATGAGGAGCAGACTCGCGGCGCGGTGCGGCCAGCCGATCGTCAGGCGAGGGCGCGTGAAGCGGTGAAGCACGACGATACCGGCGCTGAGGGAGGTGACGAGGGACGCCAGCGCCAGCACTTTCGCGATTCCGACGAGTCCGTAGCTGCCGGCGACCGCTAGGACCACTGCTCCGAGCCGGATCCCTCCCTCGAGGGCGACCGAGAACGCTTCGTATTCCATCCGCTCGAATGATTGGAAGACCGCCCGAAGCAAGAGCGTGAGCGAGCCAAGAGCCTGAGCGATCGCGAAGTAGAACGTCATCTCAATGAGCTGCGCGTCGCCGCCAGACGCGGCAACGAAGGCGAGCGCAACAACGACGCTGACGGCCGCTAGCACGACCTTGAGCGGCATGACCGCGGCGAGGTCCACGGCGAGCCGCTGTGGTCTTCCAGCACCTTGGCGGACGATCGCCTGGCTGATACCGAGGTCGCTGATCGTGTCGGCCAGCTGCACCGCGACGAGCGCGATCATGAATTTGCCGAACTCGGAGTCGCCAAGATAGCGCGCCATCACGACGAGGGTCGCAAGGCCCGTGACCTTGGAGACGAGATGGCCGACGGTGAGGGAAGCGAAGTTATGGATGGCGGCGCGACGCTGGGGTGGACCGCTCACTCGGGATGCGCCGCTGGCGAGGGCGCATTCACGGTGCGCTCAGGACCGCGGCAGCGACGCGCTGCACGTCCTCCTCCGCCAGCTCGGGGAACAGCGGGAGCGAGACGACCTGGCGCGCCGCGGACTCGGTCTCGGGCAAACCGCCCGCTGGCGCAAGCTCGCGATATGCCGGCTGATGGTGGATGGGGACCGGGTAGTGCACGAGCACGCCGATGCCCTCGCGATACATGTGCTGAAGGAACGCGTCGCGCCTTGGTGTGCGCACGACGAACAGGTGGTAGGCATGCGTTGATCGAAGGCGCTCGGCCGGCAGAGTCACCGGCGCATCGACGAGCAGCCGCCGGTACAGCGCAGCCAGCGCGGACCGCCTTTCGTTGCAGGCGTCGAGGGTCCGCAGCTTCACGCGAAGGACGGCGGCCTGCAGCTCGTCGAGCCGCGTGTTCCAGCCTTCGCTTGCGCTCACATAGCGCTGTTCCCACCCGTACTCTCGCAGCAGGCGGACGCGCCGCAGGAGATCGGCATCGCCAGTCGCGACGAGTCCGCCATCGCCGAATGCCCCGAGATTCTTGGTCGGGTAGAAGCTGAAGGCCGCGATGTCGCCGAGCGTGCCGGCCCGCCGATCACCGTCACGGGCGCCATGGGCCTGAGCGCAGTCCTCGATGACGCGAAGCCCTCGCCGAGCCGCGATCGCGACGATCGCGCTCATGTCGGCGGGCTGGCCGTACAGATGCACCGGTATGACGGCCTTCGTCCGCGGGGTGATCGCCTGCTCGAACCGATCAGGATCCATGGTGTACGAAAGCCGGTCGATGTCGACAAGCACCGGACGCGCACCGCTTCGCGCGATTGCCGCGACCGTCGCGACTGCGCTGTGAGCAACAGTGACGACCTCGTCGCCCGGCCCGACGCCGCACGCGCGAAGCGCGACGTGCAGCGCGTCCGTCCCGCTCCCGACCCCGGCCGCGTGCCGCGTACCCAGGAAGCTCGCAAACTCAGCCTCGAAGGAGGTTACGTTCTCACCGAGGATGTAGCGACCGCCATCAAGGACGGTCATGACGGCCTTGTCGATCTCCGGCTTATGCGCGAGATATGCCGCGCGCGGATCCGCGCACGGGATCACCGGATGGTGCGGACGCCGGGAACGTGGTCGATGAACCGGTACTGGCCGCTCACGACGCCTGCGATGCCGCACACGGACTAGGCGAGCCGGTCTTGAGCGGACGCCACCAGGCTTCGTTCTGCCGGTACCAGTCGACGGTTTCCGCGAGCGCACTGATCAGGCCATGCACCGGCTCCCATCCGAGGGCCTTCATCTTGGATGAATCCATCGAGTAGCGGCGATCGTGCCCAGGCCGATCTACAACATGCCGCATGAGTGAGGTCGGCTTGGCAAGCCGGTCGAGAATGAGGCGCGTGACCTCGATGTTCGTCAGCTCGTTGCCGCCACCAATGTTGTAGATCTCGCCGGCCGCGCCTCGGTGAAGCACGGCCATGATGCCTGCGCAATGGTCGGCGACGTACAGCCAATCCCGAACCTGAAGCCCATCTCCGTAGATCGGCAGCGGCAGGTCCTGGATCGCATTGGTCACGAAGAGGGGAATCAGCTTTTCGGGGTGTTGATACGGACCGAAGGTGTTGCTGCCGCGAGTGACCGTGACCTCCAAGCCGTACGTCGCGTGATAGGCGAGCGCCAACAGGTCCCCCGCGGCCTTCAAGGCCGAGTAGGGCGAGCGGGGCCTGACTGGGTCCGCCTCGGTGCAAGACCCCGCCGCGACATCGCCATACACCTCGTCGGTGCTGACCTGCAGGAACCGATGTCCGTGTCGGCGCGCAGCCTCCAGCAGCACGAACGTGCCGAAGACGCTCGTCTGTAGAAATGCGTCAGGAGCTTCGATGCTGCGATCGACGTGGGACTCGGCTGCGAAGTTGACTACACAGCTGACTTGCGCAGCCAACCGATCGACGACACGCTCGTCCGCGATGTCGCCATGCACGAAGCGGAAGCGGCGACTCCTTTCGAGGTCCGCGAGATTGTCCCGATTACCTGCGTACGTGAGCTTGTCCAACACAGTGACGCGCGCTCTCGGATTGCTGCTCAGGTACAGACGAGCGAAGTTCGAGCCGATGAATCCTGCGCCGCCAGTGACGAGGAGATGCTCCCGGCTGCTCAACTCAGGGGTCGCACGGACTCGCCCACCGGTGGCCGGACTTCTGCCACGTCGTGGCGGGTGTCCAGCGGTTGATCCGCCGCGAAGGATGCGGCAAGGGCGTTGGCCTGCAGCAGCGATTCGATCGTACCCGCGTCCTGCCACTGGCCCCGGTAGACCGTGTGGACGAGAGACTTGCGCTGCAGATAGTGGTTCAGAAGATCCGTAATCTCGAGCTCTCCACGGCCTGAGGGGCGAAGACCCTCAATGACCTCGAATACCGATGGCCGGAAGAAGTACACCCCGACCGGAATCAGGTGGCTCTTTGGCTCCCTGGGCTTCTCTTCGAATCCGACGATGACGCCGTCCGGACCGATCTCCGCAACGCTGAAGCGAGTGGGATCAACCACCTCGGTCAGCACCGCACCAGCCTCCGACTCGCCGGCAACGAAGGCAGCCGCGAAGTCGTGCAGGCAGCCCTCATCCTGCAGCACATTGTCACCGAGGACGACCGCGATGGGATCGTCGTCGGCAAAAGCCTTCGCCAGGCCGATGGCGTGGGCGATTCCGAAAGCACCGCGCTGGTACCGGTAGGTGAGATGGAGCCCGACATCCGACCCGTCATGCAGGAGCTCCAAGATGTCACCCACCGATCGACCACCCACGACGACCATGACCTCTCGACAACCGATCCTCCGGAGGGTCGCAAGCGGGTGATAGATCATCGGTCGGTCGAACACGGGGAGGAGGTGCTTGTTCGTTACCAAGGTCAGCGGGAACAGACGCGAACCGCTCCCGCCGGCCAGCACCACGCCTTTCAACGGGGCTGGGCCACGGGTGACGGTCGATAGCCTCTGACCACGAACAGGACGAAGAGGCTATCAGCCACGCGGCGGCGTCATCCTCCCACCGCCCTGAGGATGGCTTTCGCCCGCTCGTTCGCCGGGTCGAGCTCGAGCACGCGCGCGGCGTTGGTCCGGGCCACGGTCAGCTCCTTCATCGCGAGGCCCACCTCCGCGAGGGCGAGACGCGTCGCGACCGTCTCGCGCAGACGCAGCGCCGTCTCCAGCTTCTCGCGCGCGAACGGCGGGTCGCCCAGCGCCACCGCGGCTTCGGCGGCGATGGTATCGGCGAGCGGATCGCCGCCGAGTGCGATCACGTTCACCGCCTCGGTCAGCGCGAGCCGCTGGTCGCCGAACGCTCGCGCCAGCTGCGCGAGGGTGAGGTGCGGACGCTGGGCGTTGGGATCCTTGTCGATCGCGGTGCGCGCCGCGCTCAGCGCTGCCGCGACCTCGCTGGCTCGGTCGGACCTCTGCAGCGCCAGCCGCCCGCGGGTGAGGGCGAGGTTCTCCCAGTACGTGGACTCGTACGGCGCCCTGCGTGCCGCCTGGGCATACGCGTCGGCGGACTGGCCCCAGAGCCCGCGCAGGTCGAGCGCCTGCCCGTACCGGTTCCAGTAGTCGGCGCGCCCGGGGTCCCGCGCGACGGACGACTGCGCGGCCGCGATCGCCCGGTCGGCGCTCCCTCGCGAGAGCGAGCCCTGGGCGTTCCAGGCGTCGTGGGCGGCCTGCAGCGCCGGCAGACCGGTGAGGGCGAGCCCGGCAGCGACCGCGAACACGCCCGCCTGGGCCACCGCTGGTACCTGGCGAGCGGCGCGCCGCGGCAGCGGACCGCTGGCCCCCGCTGCGGCACCGAAGACGACCCAGGGGATCCAGTCGACGCCGACGTGGCCAACGGAGACGAGCCCCTCGGTCCAGTACGCCGCCGAGGCGAGGAGCCCCGCAGCAGCGAGCAGCGGCCGCTGCGGCAGCAGCCGCCAGAGCGCCACCGCTGACGCCGCGATGAGTGCCAGGAGCGCGACGAGCCCCACGACCCCGTGGCTCACCAGCGTGTGCAGGAGCCAGCTATGTGTGGACGACTGCCCGCTATTCAGACCGAAGACGACGGCGCTCCCGGGCTGCCGGTAGGCCGGGTACACGACCACGAAGCTGTCCGGGCCGTAGCCGAGGAGCGGCCGGTCGGCGAACGCGCGGATCGCGCTGTCGTAGAAGAGCAGGCGGTCGTGCAGCGCCCCGGGACCGACCTCCGCTGCCGGCCGTCCTTGCGCGAGGTCGACGACCGCCCGGGCCGTGGCGCCGAGCCGCTCGCCGAGCGGGGTGACCAGGAGAACGCCAAGGGCGAGCGAGACGGTCACGGCGCCGGCCACACCCAGTCGGACGGCGGCGCGCCGGTCGAGGCCCCGCAGGCCAACGTACACGACGCCAGCCGCCACGAGCGCGGCGGACATGCCGATGAACGTCGCGCGCGTCGCGATGACGCCGGCGACGACGACGCCGATCGCCACGAGCGCGGCTCCGGCGAGGCGCGGGCGCGAACGGGCCGGGCCGGGGGAGAAGACGGCGAGGGCGAGACCGATCGCGAAC
>JACDAF010000088.1 GCA_013695575.1 Chloroflexota bacterium
GAGCGCTTCGACTACCTTCCCTTCGTCTTCTATCTTGCCCGGAAAGCCGCGTTCGGGATGGGCAACGAACCGTCTTGGCATGTCTAACCTCCAGCATCCCCCGTGTCGACGCGACCGAAAGCGAGTCTGCGAGGGCGTGGGCGGCAGCGAAACCTCTGGGCCGCGCCGTCCTGGCTCTGGCAGGTGGATCAGGGTAGTGGCGCTGGTGTGCTCTGTCTGGATGCGGCCACTGGCTGTCCTTACCCCAGCCCTGCGGACAGCTTCCCTAGCGGCGATTCTCCTCGGCCTTCAATTGTTCCCGCAGAAGATCGCGGCACTCCTCACAGCACTCAACTAGAGCGCGAGTGGCCGCGGCCCGGAGAGTGTCACGCTCGACCCGGCTCATGCTGTCGATGTCCACTCTCGCTAGGTTATGCGTGTCGGTTCAGGTTCCGCAGATCGCCGGTTCGACCGGGGTTGAACCCGCCAGTCTTTGTGTGGGGGATCTCGATTGAGGGCGGGGACGAGCTCCTCCCTGTTGGAAGCGCCTGGCGGCGCATAGCGCACCAGCTCGACGCCTTTCCAGCGTTCTGCAACCGATACCATAATTCGTAGCGACCCCCCGGTGACGGGCCGGGACCCCGGTGACGGGCCGGGACCCCGGTGACGGGCCGGGACCCCGGTGACGGGCCGGGAACGGCCCCATGGGGGGCCATTTTGGGTCGTGACCGTGAATCCGAAGGGTGTGTCTAGCGCTGTAGTACGAACTCCAGAGCGCCTTCGAGCGTCGTTTCAAAGACATTTGGGTATTCGTGTCCAAGGCCAGGCAGCTCATCGAGCTGCGTGCGGATGCCGATGTCGTTCAGGGCCGTCACCAGCCTTCGTGCATTCTCGATCGCCTGAGGGGCGTCGTCGCCTCCGAGCAGCACGTATCCGCGCACACTCCGCGGATCGATATTGCGGGCGGCTTCGACGAGCGGCTCCGGGGTAGGCATTCCGGGGCTGACCATCACGAAGCCCTGACTCGCAGCCTGTCTCTGGAGCACCATGAGCGCGGCCTGGAACGCACCAAGGGAGAAACCTCCGAAGACGACCCTGGTCGGGTCCACGGGCTGAGATCGTTCGATGGCGGCGAGTTGCGCCTTGAGCTCCAGCGTCGCGAGGTTGCTGTCGTTCCAAACGAACAATCCGTGACGCCGGCCCACCTGCGACGACTGAGGCGCGGCGACTAGCCAGCCGCGGGCAGTTGCCCCAGCCCATTCATGTGCCGTCAACACAGCATTGGAGCTGTTTCCGTGCAAGGCGACGAGCAACGGGTATCCGCCGGCTGGTGCTGGCGTGCCGGGCACGAGCAGCTGCAGCTCAGGTCGCGCCTGCGCCGCCGCCTGCTGCTTGAGCGCTACCGAACGCGAATACAGGTTTTTGAAGTCGGGGTCTTCGCGCAGCTGATCGAAATCCGAGTCTTGAAGCATCGATTCGTCGAACCACGCACCTCGGTCAAGCGCGGTGCGCAAGACTCGCATCGAGCCAGCACGATCGCCGGCGCGAGCGCGAAGGACCGTCCGATACCAGTCGCGTTCCACGTCATCGCTCAGCAGGTCGCCATGCTGCTCCACGAGCCCGAGAGCGTCGGCGTACTCGCCAGCGCGATAGTGGATGAACATCTCGCGCACCAGGCTCTTGCGGTCGACGATCTGCGCGTTCGGCACGCAGAGAGCCTATGCCCAGCCCGCTAGCCCATTTACCCTCAAGCCGGTGAGCCGCACCGCCGGAGCCCGAGTGGCGTCCTCATGCATGCGCGCTGCTACATAAGTTGCTATATCGCGCTTCACTTGAATCTGGCCGCTCCTAAGAGGAGTGAAGTCCTAGAAGCTAGCCGCGGTTCTCCTCAGCCCGTAGAAGGGAAGCTGCTCTATGTAGCTCGGTTGCCGCGGATTGTCGCGAGACCAACGAGGAGCGCTGCGGACAGCGCAAGGCAACCGGGACCAGGGAACTGACGACTTATCGACCCCGCATTGGGCATGAAAGAGAGAACGAGGACGATCGCGGCAGCGGTCCACGCGCCGACAAGCAACCACACGCCAGCCCTGGCGGCACCAAGTGAAATGGATCCAAGCAAGATGAGTAGCGCGGCTGGCACGACAACTGCGTCCAGGCGGAGTCCGAGAACCACAAACACGGGCGTCCCGGTAAACCCGGCATGGGTCGGCGAAACCTGGTACGACCAGGGGATGACCAGTGAGATGAGAGCCAAGGTCGAAGACGTGATGAAGCCAGCGTGGGCATAAATCCAGATGGCGTTCTGCTCCAGGTCGCCTCTCACAACTGAACTCTTGCTCGAGTCAGACGGAACGTCAGGGGACATCAGCGGCGACATCCGGGGCAGTCTCCCGTCACGAAGATCTTTGGATCGATGTACGCCTTCCCCTCGCGCACCTCGATGGCGAGCCCGTTCAGGTTCCACGGCGAGGGACCGCCGACCAAGCGACCTTGTCGATCGTAGATCGACCCGTGGCAGCTATCGCGGAACACTGGGCGCTGTTGCTGCTGAGATGAAGAAGGTGGGGTCAGCGTGACGCTCGATCTGTACTCGCATGTGACGCGACGATGCAGCGCGAAGCGACACTTGCGATGGATGCAGCACTGGGTTCTTGAAGGCGCCGGTCCTACTCGCGCAAGCGCCGGCGCCTTATCACTGAGCCGACCCGGAACTCGAACCCGGAACACTCAGTGAAGGATGACGCCGACGACCGGCGCGCCTTCGGGAAATACTTGCCCCTCCACCACATACGTAGGCATACTGGCCAAGGGCTCCCGCGCGCCGCTCGCGATCTCCAGCACACTGGTCGAGCCGCGCTCGTCAGTCACGTAGAGAGCGCTCCCATCAGCACGCGGGACCGCGAGGTATCGGCTCGATCCGACCTCAGTGCGATCATCAGTCGCCACGTCCCACAGGAAGAGCTTGGCGTCCTGCACCCCAGCGGCCTGTCGCACGATCGCGCGCGTCGATCCGGGAAGCCAGCCGAAGTGGACGCTTGCGCCCAGCGGCTGCAGCTCCGTCACGTGTCCTGGATTATTGATCGACCACGAGACGATCCGACTATTGCCCGCGACGGCCACTACCCGCATGGCGTCCGGGGACCCGGCAACAGATCGCACGGAGGAGAGTGCACCGTCGACGACCGTGCGCGAAACGTCGCCGTCGCGGATCAGGAGAGACGCGATGGCGAAGCCACCCCCGCCGACCTCAACGGCACCGATGGTCTTCTGCTCGCGGTCCCAAGCCAGTGGCGCGACGCTCCCTTCTAGTCCGCCCCGCTTCACGCGGTAGACCTGGGTCAGATCTCCGGACGCGATCTCGAGGGTCCGCAGCACGGTCTCGGCGGTGTCATCGGGCGGCGGCGGAGGGTTGGTGACGGGCTGCTGCGCCAGGCTGACGAACGAGAGCAGCAGGCCCTCGCCGTCCGAGGACCAGAGGACACCCGTGCCGGTCTCGCCACTGGGCGACCTGAGCAGTGTCGTCGTGCGGTTGGGCGTCGCGGCATCCCAGAGTTGGATGCTGTTGCCTCTGCGTCCGCCATGGTTGTCCGTCCAGTAGGCGAGGCGGCGCCCATCGGGCGAGACCGCCAGTGTGCGTCCGGCGACGCTCGGCGTCACGGCGAACGAACCAAGCGTCACGATCGGCCTAGCGTCGGTCTCGGAGCGGATGACCAACTCCAGGTCGGCCTGGGAACCGCGCTGCGCGACTACGATGCCGTAGAGGGCATTGGGGCCCAACGTTGACGGGCTCGCGGCACCAGCTTCTTGGCTCGTCGTTGTCGAGGCCGCGGGAATTGCCGGCGAGCGAGACTCAAGCAGGCCGCGTCCCAGCGCGAGAGCGAGGAGAACGACAACGACGCCGGCTGCACCGCGTGCTAGCAGAGCCAAGAGGGAGCGGCCTTCCCGAACCACCCTGAAAGCTCGCGGTCGTCGTTAGTCACGAAGCGCCTCCCGTAATGCTAGCGCCTGGCGGCGCATAGCGCACCAGCTCGACGCCTTTCCAGCGTTCTGCAACCGATACCATAATTCGTAGCGACCCCCGGTGACGGGCCACCGCCCGGTGACGGGCCGGGACCCCCGGTGACGGGCCGGGACCCCCCGTCCCCCGGTGACGGGCCGGGCCCCGTCGACGGGCCGGGGACCCCGTGACGGGCCGGGGAACGGCCCCATGGGCCGTAAATCGGGCCATTTTGGGTCGTGGCCGTGGGCCCCATCTAGTGACATATGTTGACGTTGCCGCAAGCGAACGTCGTCTCGCTGGAGACGAGAGTGCCGAGCGTCGAGGGGACCGGAGCAGTCGACGTCCGAACGCTGCTTCGGAACGCCCTGCGCATGCGTCCCGACCGCATCCTCGTCGGTGAGG
>JACDAF010000095.1 GCA_013695575.1 Chloroflexota bacterium
AGAGCGCGTCGTAGGCGACGGCGCCGAGCTCGAGCGCGGTCGCGTCGGCTCCCTGACCCGACGACGCCGCCGGGAGACGGACTCCGTCATCGGTGACGACGTCACGCTGGTCATCGGTCATCGCCACGGGCTACTGGCTCGCGACCAGCCGGATGACGCGGTCGCCCGAGCCGTTGCTCGTCGTCACGTAAAGGGCGCCGTTCGGGCCGAGCACCGGCGAGCGGAGCCGTCCGTACTTGACGTCGAGGAGCACCTCACGCTGGGTGGCGACTCCGCCATCGATCGTGAATCGGCGCAGGTCGGACTGCTTCAGCGTAGCGACGAAGAGCGATCCGGACCAGAGTCCCCACTGCTGGCCCTCCACGAACGCGGCGCCGCTCGTCGCAAGGGTGCCCGCCGGTCCCGACGACCAAATCGGGTCGACGAAGCCACGTGGCCCGCCGCCAGGTCCGACCTGCAGCGGCCATCCGTAGTTCGCGCCAGCCTGGATCTGGTTGATCTCGTCGTGGTCGTCCTGCCCGTGGTCCACCGCGAACGGGCGCCCGGTGCCGGGCTGGAAGGCGAGGCCCTGCGGGTTGCGAAGCCCAAATGAATACGCGGCGGTGCGAGTCGACGCGCCCGGGAGGGTGGGGTTGTCGTCAGGGATCGTGCCGTCGGTGTTGACGCGCAGGATCTTGCCATTGAGCGAGCGCACGTCCTGCGCGAGGGGCCGCATGCCGGCTTCGCCCATGGTGGCCCAGAGCTTGGCGTCGGGGCCGAACGCGAGGCGGCAGCCGTCGTGGAACGAATTGGCGCGCATGCCGTCGCGGATCACGTAGCCATCGAACGAGAGGACCGTCCCCTCGAGCCTGAAGCGGAGGATCTGGTTCAGCCACTGGCCCTGGTCGGTCCGCGACGCGCACGCGTAGACGAAGCCGTTGCTCGCGAACTTCGGGTCGACGGCGATCCCCATGAGTCCGGCCTCCTCCTGGGAGCGGATGCCGGGGACCGTCAGGGTGGCGACGCGCCGCGCGTTCGGCTCGCCGCTCTCGAACAGGAGCAGGTTGCCGACGCGCTCGCTCACGAGCATCCGGCCGTCCGGTAGGAACGTGACATCCCATGGGACGGAGAGGCCGCTCTGGACGACCTCGTCGCGGACCGCGGGGACCTTCGGCTCGGGCGGAGGCGAGGGCGCACGTGACGTTGCAGACGCGGTGCCGCTCCCCGGAGGAGCTGCCGTCGGGGTCGCAGGCTGAACGGCTGGTGGCGACCCTGCTGTCGGTCCGCAGGCGGCGGCCACGAGAGCGACCGCGAGCGCGATGCCGTGTCTCACATGACCATTGTCGCTAATACGCGGCGGCGAGGATGCGGGTGGGCAGCTCGCTGAGCCGGATGATGTTCGCTCGCGTGAGATCGCTTGTGCGGAGGACGGCCACCCCCTGGTCGAGACCGCCCAGAGCCGCGTAGAGCTCGTCACCGTTCGGCGAGACGGCGAGGTCGACCACGACACCGATGAAAGAGGCTTCCTGGCGTATCGCGATGCGCTTGTCCTTCAGGTCGATGGCGAGCACGCCGCCCGCGTATCCAACATAGAGACGGTCCTCGCGCGGCCCGACGGCGATCGCGGCGTTGACGCGGACCGGCAGGGTGATCCGATCGACGACCGCATACTGCTCGGTGTCCACGACGTTGATGAGTGTCGACGTCGGGCTCACGCCACTCCCACCGCCGTCGCCGATCAGCACGTACACGCGCGTCCCCGAGCCGTTCATGGTCAGTCCGGCCGCCGGCCCATCGAGCGGGATGGTGTACGGCGTCCGGCCGCCGAGGTTCAGGTAGAAGAGGTCGAGGCCGCGGTCGTGCCCGACGAAGATGTGATTGTGCTTGTACGAGGGGGCGATGCCGTTCGGCTGTTTCGCATAGGCGAAGAATTCACTCTGACCGCTGGTCGTGTCGATCTGCTGGGCACCGCTCCTGCTCACCACCAGGGCGGAGACACCGTCACGGTTCGCTGCGACGACGCCGTCCCTGATCGCCACCTCGCGTGCGCTCGTCACGCCAACTCGCGCGTCCCACACCGCCAGCCGCTGCCCCTCGAGCGCATAGAGCGTGTGCCCGTCGGACTGCAGCGCGACCGATGACGCCCGCAGGCCGGTGTCCTCGGCGCGTGCGTCGCCTGGGCGCGCCGCGCGCACGGTGCCGTCACCGGTGAGCGCGATGAGACGGATCTCCCTAGGCTGCCCCGCGGGCGGCGGTGTGTACATGTCGATCGTTCGTGAGGTCTTCTTCCAGCCATCGCGCTCGACGAAGGGATAGGGATCCACGACGTCGGCCGGGCCAAGGATGAGGTAGGCGCCGCCATCGCCGATCCCATCGCCGTTCGTGTCGCCTCCGCGGTAGTCGCCCCAGTAGTTCCCGCGCTTCGTCGCCGCGTCGTGCCAGACATTGCCCTCGGTGTTGTCGCTCACCTGCGGGCGGTTCCCGGCGACATTGTTGTGATATGTGACGTTGGAGCGCGCCTCGCTGAACCAGATGCCCCAGTTGACGTTGTTCTCTATGTCGTTCTCGATGATCCGGTTTCGCTCGCTTGCGAACAGGTAGATGCCGTAGCCGCCCGGCGAGTTGTAGGTCTGTCGGACGAGCTGATTGCCCTGCACGACGTTGTCGTTCGCGCGCTGCAGGTGCAGCCCGTAGATGTTCGTTGCCACGTGGTTCTTGCGGATCGTGTTGCCGTCCGAGTTGTGGATGTAAAGGCCGTAGCGATTGCGCTCGGTCCGGATCGCCTCGATGACGCTGTCCCTCACGCGATCGAAGTACACGCCGGTGGAGAAGTCGCTGGCGGTGCCGTTCTTCACGGTCACACCAGTACGGCCCTCGACACGGACACCGACGCTGTCGAGCTGCGGCGATGGCCACGTCTGCGGCCCCATACCGGGGCCTTTCAAGGTCTTTCCGCCCAGGTCGATCGTGATGCCGTCGGCACCGGCGACCAGCGCGTCCGTCGTGCAGGCGAGGTCGTTCGCGAGGGTGAGGTCCGTCGTGATCACTTCCCCGCAGTGCGCGGATCGGGGCAGGCGCAGCGTCGAAGCGGGGGACTGCGACGGAGATGCGGCGGACGCGGCGGGAGCAGTGCTGCTGAAGGCGGGCGGGATGCCCGTCGGCGATGGGGCGCCGCTGGCCTGAGCGGCGGACGTGGCTGCGCCCGAGCCGACGGGCACCCCGCAAGCGGAGGCGGACAACAGCAGGGTGCACAAGATCAGCGACGGGCGCCGCATCATCCGCAGCCTATACAAGGCGCCCTCGGCTACGGTTCCAGCGATGCGAGAGGAGCCGCGCCGCATCGCCGGCCGCCTCGAGGCCACGCTGCGGATCCCCGACGGCGAGGCGCGGGGCATCGCCGTCGTGGCCCATCCGCTGCCGACGCACGGTGGCTCGATGCGCAACCCGCTCATCGCCGCGATCGCGCGCGCCGCCGCGGACCGCGGCCTGTACGCGCTGCGCTTCAACTTCCGGGGCACGGAGGCGAGCGCCGGCGAGTTCACGGGTGGGCGCGACGAGCACCAGGACCTGGCGGATGCGGTCGCGGAGGCGCGCGCGATCGCGCCGCATCTGCCGCTCCTCGCCGCGGGATTCAGCTTCGGCGCGCTCATGCTCCTGAAGTGGCTCGCGTCCGGCGGGACC
>JACDAF010000104.1 GCA_013695575.1 Chloroflexota bacterium
ATCGGTACGAGCGCGAGCCAGGCGTACAACCCGCCCGACCTCCTTCTTTTCCCCGCAGGACTCTACGTGCAAGTCATCAGCGGAACCATCGTCGGCTCCGTCGATCTCGTCTAACCGAAACCGAAAGGCTGAAACCTCATGGGCAACGTAACAGTCACCAAGAAGAAGGGCACCGGCATCACGCCGACCGGGCAGTCCATGATCGCGGACATCGCTCTCTCGTCTTCCTACGCGACGGGCGGCGACTCCGTCACGCTCGCGTCGATCGGCATGAGGGTCGTCAACGCGATCATTTGTAACGCGGCGACCACGCCGGGCGGCCACGCTGTCGAAGTCATCCACGGCACAGACGGCGCCGTGCCGCTACTCCGCGTGCGCGACGTCGCCACCGGAGTGGAGATCGCCGCAACGACGAGCCTGTCGGCGCAGAGCGTTCGCGCCATCGTCATCGGCGACCTCTCGAACATCTAACTAGGAGGTACTCGTGTTCCCATTCCGCACGCTCTTCCACTTCGAGTTTCCCGAGGCTGGGGGCGGCGACATCCCGCTCGATGGGCGTGAGCCCGCGCCGGCGCCGGAGGCACCCGCCGAACCAGCCTGGACGGGACCGTCGCAGGAGGAGTGGACGCAGTACCAGTCCGAGCAGGCGGGGATGCGGGAGTACCTCTCGCAGCAGCAGGCCGCGCAGCAGCAGTACCAGCAGCCGCAGGGACAACAGTCGCCGCAGATCGACCCCTTCTCCGACGACTTCTCGCAGCAGCTCGAGGCTTTCATGGGACAGGCGCTCCAGCAGCACCTCGCCCCGTACCAACAGTGGCAGGAGCAGCAGCAACTCGGCGAGGCGGAGGAGCGCGCGCTTGACATCCTCGAGGACAACATCTCGCGCGAGGGCGACTACCTCGACAACGAGAAGGCGCTAACGGCGGCTCGAGCGCTCGCGAACGTCTACTACTCGGAGGAAGCGTCACGCATGGGGGCCGGTCCCGAAGCCGCAGAGGCAGCGTTGCAACGTGCGGCCACGACCGTTCGCGAATACGAGAAGGCGGTCTCCGACGCTGCTATCGCTCGCCACACAAATCAGCTCAGGACGCTGAGCGGCGCCCCCAACGAGCCGGGCTCGTCCTACTCGCAGGGCGCGCAGGAGCTCGTCACGGGTGACTATCGCGGCGGCGGCTCGGTCGCGAACAAGATATTCGGCGGCGGCTAGAACCATTACGGCGCGCCCTGGAGAAGAGGCTATCTCGCCGCGCTCATAACGCGGAGATCGCGGGTTCGAGTCCCGCGGGCGCTACTGCAACAACCAACTCACTCCGGCTCTAAACCTGGAAACAGGCGCTCGGAGCGAGGGAGCGGACCGAGGGAAGGCAGAGCGCTTTCGGTCCCGCGCCTTACGACCCCCGGAGAGCAAACCTCGAAAGAGACGCGCTCTCCGGGGTCGAATCCTCAGACAAAAAGAAAGGTAAGTCATGGCTGACAATGACAGGGCTGCCTGGGCGACTTTCCTGTACGAGCTTCGTGGGAAAGTCATGCAGCTCTTCGCAACCGAGACGCCCTTCCTCGCGGAGCTCTCGGGGATCGGGGACTCCAACAAGGTCTCCCGCTTCACCCGCGACATGGACGCGAACAGGGACGTGTTCTCGGACGACTCCGTCCGGCACACGCTCATCACGCAGTACCTACCCGGAGCCGGGAACCCCTCGGAGACGGGGACGTGGAACGTGCCGCACGTGCTCCCTTCCAAGAAGGTGAACATTAAGCTCGTGCGCTTCCTCGTTCCGTTCAGCGTGACGGTGGACGTCGAGCGTGACTCGGCGAACAAGCCGAACGCGGATGCCATCGAGCAGCTCGTCGATCAGGCGCGCATCGCAATGGCGAAGCTCGAGAACCTCGAGATGCTCGGAGACGGCACCGGCCTGCAAGTGGACGTCACGGATGGCGCTACCTCGCTGACCACTACGGTCGGCGTGACCGCCAACTTCGACGTTCTCCTGCCGGGCACGGTCTGGGACGTTCTCACTCGCGCGACGGGTGCGGACCCCGGACAGGGCAAGCGGCGCAAGATCGCCTCGGTCAACGAGACGACTCGCGTCATCACCTGGGACACGGCGTCGCAGGCATCGGACGGCGGCTCGGGCAACATCGTCCACACCTCCGCTGACGGCATCTACGTCATGGGCTCGTGGTCGAACGGCACGGCTGGCTCGGGCTCTGGCCCTGGCGAGCTCGTCGCACAGGGGCTCCAGCAGGCCACCGCGATCACCGGCACCTTCGAGGGGCTGGACAAGGCGGCTAACCCGTCTTGGCAGGGCACGGACGGAAGAGGCGGCGACACGACGTCGCTCTCACTCTCCGATCAGATTCTCGACGGTGCGATGCGGCGCGTTAGGCGTGCCGGCATCGGCTCCTTCGACTTCGGGATCGGCGATCCGGCCGTCATCGACCTCTATAAGCAGGGCAAGCTCTCGCAGGTCAGGTACGAGGCGCAGGAGGCCAAGATTTCGTCTGGCTTCTCGGGCATCGTCTACCAGGGCGGGGACAAGCCGTTCCCACTCATCAAGGAGCCGGCCCACAAGAAGGGCAGCGTGACGCTGATCGACAAGGGGTCGTTCCAGCTTTACGGTGACAACAAGGGTCCGACGTTCCTCGACGACGACGGCGCCATGTTCCGGCGCTTCGCACGGTCGTTGCCGAAGGAAGCGGACCTGCTTGATCGCGTGCAGCTTGGCGTGACCAAGTGCAACACGCTCGTGTTCATCAACAACCTCGCCACTGCCGCGTAAGCAGAGGTGGGACTGTCGCGCACAGACGGCGGCCTCTACGTGCCCGAAGGGGCGCACGAGGCCGCCGTTCTGCGTGCGCTCAGAGAGCACGACGACGACCTTCGGCTCGTGCCGCAGGGCACGGATCGCGACGGACGCCCGTTCTACAAGGTCGCCCGCTACTACGGCTCCGAGCGCCCCGTCGAGTTCATCCTCACGTGGGGCGACATCACGAACGGTATCGCCTATCCGCTCTCCATGGCGATCGTCGATGAGGTAAGGCGGCACGATCGCTCGATGCGCGGATTCGACGCGCGTGACTCCGACGACCTGAACGCCGAGCTCGTCGCCAAGCGCCTCAAAGACTCGCGCGATGAAGGCCGAGAGATAGCCCGTTGGTTCCAGAGCAAGCTCGACGGCAATATCTCGGTGCTCTTCCGCTCCAAGAATCTCAAGCAGGCCCGTGACCGCGTGCGCGGCCGCACAAAAGAATCCAAACTCAAACCGTAGGAGCGCGGGATGCCGGACGCAAACGCACTCACCTACCTCCAGCTTCAAGACGCCGTCCTCGGCCGTCGCTTCCCCGCAGCCTCGCAGCGTGCGAACTCGAAGCGCTGGCTTGCGACCGCCTATCAAGACGTGTGGTCGGCAGACGACTGGGCGTTCAAGCG
>JACDAF010000291.1 GCA_013695575.1 Chloroflexota bacterium
CGCGTACACGCCCGATCACGCGCGACTCATTTACTCCTGCAAATGGGCAAGTTCGTACGACGCGAGACACGTCGCGAGGCGTCGCGCGTGTCGTTTCTGATGTGTCCGTTTTGTGTCCGCGCCGTGGTGTCCAGCATGACAACAAAGTCTCGAGTCTCTGGAAGATCCGGGCGGATCTACACGCCGGGATACAAGCCGAGCTGAACCATCATCCCGAGATCGTCACGGGCGGCGTAGTGATCGACGATCTCCCCATTCCGCAGCTCGTACCACTGGATGTGCTCGACCTCGAACCGCTTGCCCGTTGGCTCGACGCCCACGAGCATCCCCCCGGTTGACAGGTAGCTCGCCCACGCCTCGGTGGGTGCCGCTGACACGGCATCGGATCGCGACGCGGTCCTCCTCGGCGAGCAGCTCGACGATCTCCATCCTCCAGTCGGGAAATGTCGCGTAGACGTCCTCGAGCACTCGGCGGATCCGGTCGCGGCTGACCGGCCGGCCGAAGTTCCGAGCATCGGCTGAGAAGTCCTCTGCAGCAGCCTGCCAGCCGCCACGGTTGAGCTTGTCGAAGTGCGCGGCAAGGAGCTCTCGGTTCCGCTCTGCTCGATCTCCCGGCCCACTCACGTCCGAGCAATCCTACGGGTCGACGGCCGCAGGCCGAGCCGAACGAGGCGCTTACGGAGCGCTCCTTCAGAGCTGACGTGTTGTGAGACTTGAGCCGCGACTTTCCGTGAAAGCAGCTCGCTCATCGCTCACGATCGTCTGCATCACGTGGCAGCGCTGACCGACCGCGCACCAGTGCGTCGGCGCTAGCAGACTGCTCGACGAGGTCGCATGCCCGGGAGACGGGGTCGCTGGCGCGAATCCGCTCCCTGTGGCGCAACGCAGCTTCGGCGTAGCTTGGCATGCGGAGGACGGCGTCGATCGCGTCGGGCAGCTCGTCGAGGGCCGACGGCCCCACGATCCGGGCGATGCCAATGCGCTCGGCGCGTGCCGCGACTCCCGGCTGGTCGCGCCCCCACGGGACGAGAACCATCGGAACACCACTCCAGAGGCCCTTCATGACCGAGCCGTGCCCGGCGTGGCTGACCATCAGCACGGCGCGCTCGAGCAGCGCGAGGTGCGACACGAACCGTTCGAGACGGGCGTTCGGCGGAAGCTCGCCGGCCGCGGTGGCGTCGTTCGGGCCAATCGTCGCGACGACCCGAACCGGATGACGCGCGAGCGCGGCGAGCGCGAGGGGAACGATCGCAACGTCACCCTGCGGGACGGAGCTGATCGCGACGAGCACCCACGGTGGCCCTCCTTCCCCGACATACGAGGGTAGGGACGCGGCAGGTTCCCAGAACAGGGGTCCGACCCGGTGTTCGTGCGGGGGCAGTGCACGCCCGCCGTCGAAGATCTCGTCCGTTGCGTGAACGACGAGCGTTGCGCTGGCGAAGAAGGGCGACAAGAACCGAAGCACGGCGTTGAGGTCGTCCCCCAGCGTGTAGGTCGAGTTCACGAGGCACCATGGCAGCGAGCCGTCGGTCGCCTCCGCCGCCGCTCCCGCGAGCAGGAGCGGCGCGACGACGTAGTCGGGAGCAACGTCTCGGATGTGTCCGCGTAGCCCGTCGCGCACCTCGCGGTTGACCGTTCGGAAGTACTCGGCAAACATCACGTCTTGCGCGGCATCCGGATTCATCGCCGCAGCGGCCTCGCGGCCGCGGTCGCTCGCGGTGGCGAAGAGCTCTTCGTCTACGAAGGGTGAGAGCTCCGTCGGCACAGATGCAGCGGCGGTGTCGCATAGCGTCCGGACTTTATGCCCACGGCGATGAAGGCCGAGTGCCAGTGCGACGACCGGGTGGAGATCGCCGCCGCCCGCGGCTCGGGCGATCGCGAGGACTCTCACGCATGGTCACTATCCTCGCCGCCGCCGGCGGTGTCAATAACGGCTCCATACCCACCGCACGCGGCTGAATCTTCGAGTCGACCTGAACACAAATCAGGCGACTTGCAGGGAACTTTGCAGAGCCCTCTGACGGACTCGAACCGTCGACCCCCTCCTTACCATCGAGGTCTGAACCGGGAAGCCCGGGTCGGGGCGGGGCTCAGCGGTCAAGAAAGGTTTGCAGACCGACAGCAATGGGCGACGGCGCGTGGACGGGTGAGGACGGTTGTGGACGGGTTGGTGTTCCCTCAGTGTTCCCTCGCCGGCGTGCCGGATGTGACAACAGAGCGGGCGAGCAGGCGCACACGACGGTAGCGTGGTATCCTGATACCGAGATGGCGCGGAAGAGCATGACCTTGAGACTGCCGGCGGAGCAGGCGGACGAGCTGGAAGCGGTCGCG
>JACDAF010000119.1 GCA_013695575.1 Chloroflexota bacterium
GTGGGCGCCGGTCCCGCCGGAGCCATGCTGGCGCTGCTCCTGGCGCGCCAGGGCATCCCGACCGTGCTGCTCGAAGCGCACGCCGACTTCGACCGCGACTTCCGCGGCGACAGCATCCACCCCGCCATCCTGGAGGCCCTGGACGCGATCGGCCTGGCGGACCGGCTTCTCGCGGAGCTGCCCCACCGCAAGCTGCACGACGTCACCCTGCCCACCGAGCCGCCGACCACGCTCGACTTCTCGCGCCTGCCGACGCGCTTTCCCTACATCGCGATGATCCCACAGGCGCGTTTCCTCGAGTTCTTGACCGCCGAGGCCGCGCGCTATCCGGCCTTCGAGCTGATCATGCGGGCGAACGTTCGGGGGCTCATCGAGGAGGACGGTATGGTGCGCGGCGCTCGGTACCAGACGCCGGATGGCTGGCACGAGGTGCAGGCGCTGCTGACCGTCGGCGCGGATGGTCGCTTTTCGCGCGTTCGCCAGCTCTCCGGCATCAGGCCCATCGCGACGTCGCAGCCCATCGATGTCATCTGGTTTCGCCTGCCACGCCGAGCCGACGACCCGGACGGACTGGGCGCACGCGTCGGCCACGGCCACCTTCTGATCATGGTCGACCGCGGCGAGCAATGGCAGATCGCCTGCACGATCCCGAAGGGCAGCTATCCCGCTCTCCGCGCCGCCGGCCTCGAGCCGCTGCAGCGCACGATCGCCTCGATCGTCCCGTGGCTGGCGGACCGGGTCGAGGCGCTCGCCGACTGGCGCCAGGTGGCCGTCCTGTCGGTGGCCTCCGACCGCCTGCCGCGTTGGTACAAGCCGGGCCTCCTGCTGATCGGCGACGCCGCGCACGTGATGTCGCCATTCGGCGGCAACGGCATCAACTACGCGGTCCAGGACGCCGTGGCCGCTGCGAACATCCTCTCGGAGCCGCTTCGGGCCGGGCAGATCTCGGTCCGTGACCTCGCGGCCGTGCAGCGTCGGCGGGAGTGGCCGACGCGCATCACCCAGGCGATCGTGGGCGTCACCCAGCGCGCGTTGGTCGCGGGGCTGGCGCGGACCCGCGGCCCGGCGCGCGCACCCTCGGCGTTACGACTCCTGCCGCGGATCCCATGGCTGCGTGACCTGCCGCTGCGCTGGGTGGCCTTTGGCCTGCGGCCCGAGCGCGTGAGCGACGCCGTCGCCCGGGCGTCTGTCCGGGTGAAGGATGTCCCAGCGGTCGGACCGCCGGCCGCCGAACAATCCCGGTGACCCACAGGAGGAGCGGCCCACCGTGGTCGCCGTGCTGCCCAGCGTGAGGAGGAAGCGATGAGAGACCCATCCGGTGGCTCGCTGCTCATGCTCGCGACGTTCGGGATGGAGATCGTCGAGTGCGGCGGCGCCATCGCGAAGCACGTTCGTGCGGGCGGCAGGGCCTTCGCCGCGGTCGCGTTCTCGCGCCCGGACTCGCGCCCGCAGGTCGAGGCCGCGGCGCGCGTTCTCGGGATCGCGGGCGTCCAGTTCATGGGTCTCGACTCGGGAGACGTGCCGTCAGGCGCCGCGCCGAAGATCCCTTTCGTCGAGCTCATCCGCCGGACCGCGCCTGGCATCGTGATCGCGCAAGACCCGGTCCACGCCTTCGGCGATCTCGATCCGGGACGCCGCGACATGGTGAACGTGTACATGGAGTCGCTCGCTCTCGCGGGGCGTGACTGGCGCGTGGCGGAGTGCGGCGGCCACGCGCCGCATGCGATCACGGCGCTCTACTACATGACGCCTACCACACCCAACTGCATGGTCGACGTCGCCGACGTCTGGGACCTCAAGGAGAAGGCGATGGACGAGCTCAGCTCGCAGATGGCGTTCTCCGGCCAGCACTTCGGGCGGATGATGGGAAGGGATCTCAGCCGGACGATCGCGCCCGACGCCCTTCCCGAAGGTGACTCGGCGACCTACGGACGGGCGATCCACCGCGTCACGGACCTTGCCTTTCACCTCGCGTCGGGCATCCACAGCCACAGCGGGCTCGTCCTGGCGGAGCCCTACCGGCGCGAAGGGGTCTTTCCGCTGGAGCGCCTCCCCGAGTAAGGTTGCTCCTTCGGCGCGGTCGTGGCGCCGTGCCACAGGAGGGGTGATCATGAGCCGGCCGATCTCCGGGGCCCGCGCACTCGCGTTCCTGCTCGCGACGTCCATCGTCGCCGCGGCTTGCGCGCCTGCCGCGACCGGTCCGGTCGCGAGCGCCGCGCCGCAGCTCGCCGACGTGCAGGAGGTCATCGTGGCCGCCGAGGCCGATGGCTACCGGAACGACGGCAAGCGGAACCTCCTCGGCATGTTCCCGCTCAACACGAACGTCTACGAGACCCTCGTAACGCTCTCGCCGACCTACCAGGTCGAGCCGGGCCTCGCGACGAAATGGGAGTTCCGCTCGCCCAACACCTACCGCTTCACGCTGCGCCAGGGCGTGAAGTTCCACGACGGCGCGCCGCTCACCACCAAGGACGTCAAGGCGGTCATGGACCGCATGGCCACGGCCGGTGGCGGCACGGTCGGCATCGACGAGAAGTCGGCGGTGATCGTGGATGAGCTCAACATCGACATCACCCCGAAGCGGACGAACCTGCGTGCCCTCCAGCAGCTGGTCCACCCGTCGTGGGGCATCCACAAGGCGGATGCCGACGTGAACACGAAGCCCGTCGGCACCGGTCCGTTCAAGTTCACCAGCTACACGAAGGCCGACCGCATCGTGGTCGAGGCCAACGGCGACTACTGGGGCACCAAGCCGACGCTGCGCAAGATCACCTGGCGCTTCATCCCGGACCCGAACACGCGCGTCCTCGCCCTCCAGGCCGGTGAGGTCCAGGCCGTCACCGCGCTTCCGCGCGAATCGGCCAAGACCGTCGCGACGGGTGAGCTCCGCGTCGCGACCTCGAAGGTCGGCGCCTACGAGGCCATCTACGTCAACATCCACGGCAAGCAGCCGTACGACCTCGGGCAGGACAAGGCGGTGCGCGAGGCGATCGCCTACGCGATCGACAAGCAGGGCGTCGTGCAGAACGTCTGGCAGGGAAACGCCGAGGTGCTCCAGACGATGATCCCGCCGGACATCCTCGGCGGCTCGAGGTCCGTCGTGAAGGGCACGAATCGTGACGTCGCGAAGGCGAAGAAGATCCTCGATGACGCCGGCTGGCGCGCGGGCGCGGACGGCATCCGCGAGAAGGGCGGGCGCAAGCTGCAGCTCACGATGGTCGTCGGCTATCCGAGCCCCGAGATCCACCGCCCGATGCCGGAGTTCGCGCAGGCGCAGCTCAAGGAGGTCGGGATCGATCTCAAGATCGTCACCACGCCCGACACCGCCGCCTACGAGAAGCGCCTGGCATCGGGCGCGGAGGGGGACCTCTGGGTGGAGGCGGGTAGCCAGAACGATGGAAACCCGTGCTTCCTGCCGGACCTCCTCTTCGCGAGCCCGGTCCCGGGGGGCGACGCGGAATCGAACATGTACGGCAACGCCTTCGCGCCCGGACCGAAGTTCGACGCCGCCATCAAGCAGTGCCGCGAGTCGACGAGCGTCGAGGACGTCCAGAAGGCGGCCGCAGGAGCGATGAAGCTCCTCATCGACGACGAGTTCGTCGTCATCCCGCTCGCGGGTACCTTCCGGCTCTTCGGCCTCTCGAACAAGGTGCTCGACTTCGTCGCGCACCCCGCGGGTGTCCACCAGCGCTGGGACAGCGTGCGTCTCGCGAAATAGCACCCGGCCCCGCGCGGCCGCGGGGACCGTTCGCTGCGGTCCCGCGGCCGCGCCTTCGTGCGGTAGCGTCGCCCGATGACGCGGTACGTGGCGCGTCGCCTCCTGTATCTGGTCCCGGTGTGGCTCGGAATCTCGTTGCTCGCGTTCAGCCTCGCGCTGCTCGCGCCGGGGGACCCCGTGCGCTCGACGCTGCAGGCGCAAGGGATCGATGCGCCATCGGCCGAGCAGGTCCGTGAGCTGCGGCGTGAGCTGGGCCTCGATGACCCCGGTCCGATCCGCTACGCGAAGTGGCTCGCCGCGGCGGTGCAGGGGGACCTCGGGTACTCGGTGCGGACCGGCGAGCCGGTGCTCCGGTCGCTGGCAGACCGCTTCCCGCGCACGGCGCAGCTCGCGCTCATCGCCATCGTGCTGGGACTCGCCCTCGCGCTGCCTCTCGGGATCCTCGCGGCACTTTTCCGCGACCGCGCGATGGACCACGTCTCGCGTCTCGGAGCGCTCGTCGGTGCGTCGATCCCGAGCTTCTGGCTCGCGTATCTGCTGATCATCCTCTTCGCCGTCCAGCTCCGGCTGCTCCCCGTTGCCGGCAGCAACACGCCGCAGCACGTCATCCTGCCCGCGCTCACGCTCGCGATCGGCGCCGCGGCGAGCCTCACGCGGCTCACGCGCTCGGCAATGCTCGAGGAGCTCACGCAGGAGTACGTGCGCACCGCCCGGTCCAAGGGATTGCGCGAGCGTTCGGTCGTCGTGGGTCACGCGCTCCGCAATGCGCTCATCGCGATCGTGACCGTGACGGGCATCCGCCTCGCGGGGCTCCTCGGAGGCGCGGTCATCGTCGAGACGATCTTCGCCTGGCCCGGGATCGGGAAATACGTCGTCGACTCGATCAGCGGACGCGACTACCCGACGATCCAGGGCTTCGTCCTCTTCGCGGGCACCCTGGTGCTCCTCATCAACCTGGCGGTCGACCTGATGTACGTGGCGCTCGACCCGCGGGTGCGCCTCGGAGGACGAGCCGGTGGCGACTAGGAGCGAGATCCTCCTCGAGCACGACGAGCAGGGCGGTGAGCGCCTCGCGCACGGCGGGCGCCCCGGGGCCTTCCGCGCGCTGTTCCGGCACCCGACCGCGCTCGTCGGCCTTGCGATCGTCGGGGCGATGGCGTTCGTCGCGGTCGCCGCGCCCGTCCTCTCGCCCGCCGACCCGACGGACGTCGACGCGGCACGCCGGCTTCTGCCGCCGAGCGCCGACGCCCCGCTCGGCACGGACAACCTCGGACGCGACATCGCGAGCCGGATCATGTGGGGCGCGCGGCTGTCGCTCGGCACCGCCGCGCTCGCGACGACCCTCATCCTCACCATCGGCGTCGGCCTTGGGCTCGTTTCCGGGTACTACGGCGGACTGGTGGACGACCTCGTCATGCGCGTCGTGGATGTCATCCTCGCCTTCCCCGCGCTCATCCTCGCGCTCGCGATCGTCGGCGTGCTCGGGCCGGGCATCGGCAGCGTGATGATCGGCGTCGTGAGCGTCGCCTGGGCCGACTACGCGCGCGTCATGCGTGGTCTCGTGCTCGCCGCGCGCGAGCGCCAGTACGTGGAGGCCGCGCGCGCGACCGGTACTCCGAACGCGCGGATCCTCCTGCGCCACCTGCTGCCGAACGTCTTCCCGCCGATCGTCGTGCTCGCGAGCCTCGAGATGGGCGGCCTGATCCTCGCGGTGTCCGCGCTCTCGTTCCTCGGTCTTGGCGCGCAGCCGCCGACGCCGGAGTGGGGGGCGATGCTGAACGACGGACGCGCGTTCATCGCCGCCGCGCCGCAGCTCATGATCTATCCGGGCCTCGCGATCAGCGTCGTGGTCGTTGGGTTCAACCTGCTCGGTGACGGGCTGCGTGACGTGCTGGACCCGCACACCCGGCGCTAGCCGGGCGTATCTCGGACCGTCGAAGCGACGCCAGGGCCGGGGCTGCTCCGATGCCCTCCCCTGGGGGAGGGGGTATACTGCCGAGGTGCACCATCGTTCGGACACCCGCCGCCTGGCCCTCAGCGCGACGCGCCACTGTCTCACCGGCTGCGCGATCGGCGAGGTGCTCGGCATGGTCGTCGGCACCGCGGCCGGGCTGGGCAACGCTGGCACGGTCATCCTGGCCGTGGCGCTCGCGTTCCTGTTCGGCTACGGGCTCACGCTCGTCCCGCTGCTGCGGGGCGGCATGGCCGTGTCGCAGGCCCTGCGCCTGGCGCTCGCGGCGGACACGATCTCGATCACGATCATGGAGATCGTCGACAACGCGGTGATGCTCGTAGTCCCGGGGGCGATGGAGGCCGGACTCGGCAATCCATTCTTCTGGGGAACCTTGGCGCTCGGACTCGCGCTCGCGTTCGCGGCCGCCTACCCGGCGAACCTCTGGCTCATCTCGCGCGGCATGGGTCACGCCCGCATGCACGCGCACCACTGACCGCAGGGCTCGAGCGGCTCGGCAGCTCTCCTCGCACGACGATCTGCTCCTCGCACCACGACCTGCAGCTCCGCCTCCAGCTCTTGTCGCCCGCCCCTGATCGGGCCCCGGGCGCGCGGTGAAGGGTGCCCGCCCATCCCCCTGGGGAGGGGTATACTGCCGTGTGGCGGCGCGTCGCGCGTGCGCCAGCTCGGAGCAGGGAGATGAGCCGTGATCGCAGAAAAGAAGGTCCTCGATTCGCGTCTCGCGTCGATCGAGGGACACATCAAGGGCATCCGCAAGATGGTCGGCG
>JACDAF010000293.1 GCA_013695575.1 Chloroflexota bacterium
CGTTCCGCAGCTCGAGGTGGCCGCCCTCAGGCGCCTCGAAGGCGGTCATCTTGCGATAGATGGCCTCGTCCGCGTCGGAGTGGTCGCCCTGACGGCGTGCCTGCCGCCGTTCCGCGAGCCTTCCCAAGGTGTCCCGCTCGTGCGCGATGATACGCACGTGAACGATCGGCACGCCCCGCCGCCGCGCGGTATCGGCGACGGGCACACGGTTGCGTGCGAGCAGGTTCGTCGCGTCGAGCACCACACGGTGACCCTCCGCGAGCAGAAGATCGACGAGGGCGTCCGCCGCGCGGAACACGGTCGCGCTCTCCTCGGGCGCATAGCTCGCAGCGATGAAGAGCCGGCTCCGCAGGTGGTCGCTGGAGACGTGCGCCGCCGTGAGCCGCGCGCAGAGCAGGCGCGCGCAGTGGGACTTCCCGACGCCGGGCGGGCCCATCAGCACGACGACGGACGGCCGGCCATGAGCGACCGCAGGAACTGGCACCTCCGAGCGGAGCACCGGCACCAGGTCGGCGAGGCGCTCCGCGTACAGCCGGGTCTGGCCCTTCGAGGCGGAGCCGGTGCGCCGCTGCCTCTGCATCAACCGCCAAAGCCCCGTGCGCGCAGCGCGGCGCGGGCGGCCCCGGCCTCGTCCCACGGCCGCTTCTGCTCGCCGACGATCATCGAGCCTTCGTGCCCCTTGCCCGCGAGCACCACGGTGTCGCCCTTCTCCGCCCGCCCGATCGCGGCGACGATCGCCGCCCGACGGTCGTCGATGACCTCGTATCCGACGGCCCTCCGCCGTCCCGCCTCGAGCGCGCCCTGCTCGATCTCCTCGAGGATCCGCACCGGATCCTCGAGTCGCGGGTCTTCCTGTGTGATGACGAAGAAGTCCGCGTGCGCGGCCGCGACCCGTGCGAGCGCAGGCCGCTTTGCGCGGTCGCGCTCACCGGCCGCTCCGAACACCGCGATGAGCTTCCCCGGAGTGAGCGGGCGGAGCAGCGAGAGGACCTTGTCCAGCGACTCGGCGGTGTGCGCATAGTCGACGATCACGGTGAACGGCTGCCCCAGGTCGACCCGCTCCATCCGGCCGCGTACGGCCCGAGCCTGCGACAGCGCGACGCGCGCGTGCTGGAGCGTCGCGCCGGCGGCGAGGCCAGCGGCCGCAGCGGCGAGCGCGTTGTACACGTTGAATCGGCCGACCAGCGGCAGCGTGACCTCGGCGCGCTCGCCGAACGCCGTGATCTGCAGGTGCGAGCCACGCGCGTCGCTGGCGACGATCTGCGCCTGGACGTCCGCGAGCGCGTCGACCGCGTACGTGATCACGCGCGCATCCCGCGCGCGGTCGGCGAGGTAGCGCCAGCGAGGATCGTCCGCGTTCAGGACCGCCGCCTTGGCGACGCCCTTGGCGGCACCATGGCCGAGCATCTCGAAGAGCAGACCCTTCGCCTCGAGGTATCGCTGGAGCGTCCCGTGGAAGTCGAGGTGCTCCGGCGAGAGGTTGGTGAATACCGCCACGTCCACGTCGCAGTGCCGCAGCTTCCGGAGGGCAAGCGCGTGACTGGTGGCCTCGAGCACCCCCCATGTGCCGCCGGCGACGAGCAGCTCCGCGAAGAACTCCTGGACCTCGACCGCCTCCTGCGTGCTCTGGCGGGTCTCGTTGGCCCACTCGCTCTCACCGAGCTTGAAGTCGACGGTCGTCGCGTAGCCGGTGCGCTCGCCCGCCGCCTCCAACACGTCGCTCACGAGATGCACGGTGGTCGTCTTCCCGTCCGTGCCGGTCACTGCGACCAACCGCAGGCGTCGCGTCGGGTGATCGAAGAACTCCGCGGCGAGGTCCGCGAGCGCAGCCCGCACGTCGGGCACCACCGCGACAGGAACGCTCACATCGAGGGGGCGCTCCGCGACGATGGCGACCGCCCCCCTCGCGACGGCGTCACGCGCGAAGTCGTGGCCGTCGCGATGGAAGCCGGGCACGGCCACGAATACGGTGCCCGGCTGCGCCTTGCGTGAGTCGTACGCGATGCCCCGGACGTCGATGTGGCGCGCGTCGCCCTCGACGCGTGCGCTCGCCGCCCCGAGGAGCACGCCGAGCTTCATCGCCGCGCCCGGCCAACGAGCTGGACCACGCGGGTGTAGGCCGGCTCGGCGGCTTGATACACGCGGTACGGCAGCTCACGCGGTACGGCGTCGTGCGCCCCAACGTACGACACGGGAACGCCGCCGAAGCCCTTCTTGAAGCGGTACGGCCCCTGCATCGTGTCGCTCAGATTCGCAAGGTCCGCAGGGATGCCTCCGAGATCGAAGCGCGTGCGGCCCTGCTCCCTGGCATCGGTGATCGCTTTCCACAGCAGGCCGTATGCGGCGAAGCACCTACGGCCCGCCTCGTTCGTCGCGCCGTACATGTACAGCTCCTTGTCACCGCAGCGCCACGTCATCGAGCCCGCGACGGGGGCGCTCCCGTGCTCCGCGAGCCGCAGTGTCGCGAATCCGGCATCCACGAGCGTGCGCCACACGAGCCTGTAGTAGTCCCACGTGCGCGTGACGAACCCCGCGCGGCCGCCGGTGATCGAGTACAGGTCGTAGAACGCGCGCAGGTCGGTCTCAGAGGCGGCCGTGCGGATCGTGACGCCCCGCTTCCCAGCCTGGCGGACGCTCCAGCGCGTGTCCTTCTCGAGAGCCGCGAACAGCGCATCGGTGTCGGGCCTGAGATCCAGCTCGAGCGTCGCGAGGACGGGCTGGACATCGGGCGCACGGCGGAAGCCCGCGCGTCGCAGCGGCTCGGCGGCCACCTCGCGTGTGAGCTCCGGATCCACCTTGAGGAACAACGCATCGCGCGCCGCCGCGAGCTTGGTGAGGTGCTGGAGTGCGGGCTCGAGATCCGAGCCCGATGCGATCGGGCCGCGCGGCGCGTATGCGAGCTGCCGCCCGAGCGGCAGGGTCCGCCAGAGGACCAGCGCGACCGGGAGCGGATCGCCGATGCGAACGAACTCGGCACGCCAGCCCTGTGACTCGCGGATCCGTGCCCACGCCGACGACTGGAGCACGTGCCCGTTCGGCGATCGGACCGCGCTCTCGTCCCAGCCGGTCGGCGCATCGGTCATAGGCTGCTCGCGAGCCTGCGGCGCCCGGCCAGCCGCCAGATCGGGAAGAGCCCCGGCGTGACCGCGGTCTCGAGCGCCCCGATCCAGGTGACGACCTCACCTCCGAACCCGAGCTTGAAATTCTCGACGCCTTCCAGGCCATGCGGTCGGGCGAAGCTCTCCCTCGTTCCTACCGTGCTCCCTTCGCGGCCCTCCGGCGTGACGTCGCTGGGCAGGGGCCCGTGCCGCCGCGGCCGCGAGGGGCCCGTGCCGCGCTCTGACAGCCCCCACATGTCGTACCGCGCTGCCCCGAGCTGCTTCATTCGCAGGAGCGAGCGCCACTTCAGCAGGTAGAACGGGCGCTCCTCGCTGTGGTGGCCGCTCCAGCCGCCGAACAGCTCCCACGCGCGATCCGCGATCCGCACGACGAGCAGCGCGCCGACGTCGTCGCCGCCGTAGCGGGCGATCTGGAAGTGGGCCTGTTCGCCGAACGCCGCGCGGATGCGCTCGAAGTACGCCGGATCGTGGATCGCGAAGCGGTCGCGCTCGGCAACGCTTCGCAGCACCGCGTGAAACCGCCCGACGTCGGCGGTCTCCTCCGTGACCACGCCGGCCCGCTCCGCCTTGCGGATGTACTGGCGCGTCTTCCGCCGCATTGCCGCGAGCATGGCGTCCTGGTCGAGCGTGAGGTCCATCAGCAGCGTCCGTGTCGGCTGCACGTGCACCGGCGCGGCCTGGATGCCCGCCGCTGAAAGGCCGGCCCGGACGACCGCCCCGGTGGCGATCTCCGGATCGCAGAGCAGGCTGGTGCAGCGCTCCGTCCGCAGCGCCTGACGAAGCGCGGCGATCGCCAGGGCGAGCACGTCCGCGGCGACCAGCGGGCCGCGCGGCGCGTACGCGGCGACGAGCCCGAACGGCAGCGAGCGCACGAGGACCTGCGCGACACCGTGGCCTTCGAGGACGAAGCGGCGGGCCTGCCAGCCGGATGCCGACTTCACGCGCGCCCACCCGACGGACTGCAGGAGATGGGGATTCCCGGTCGCCGCCACGAGCTCGTCCCACCGGGCGGACTCGTCCGGACTCGCCTCGCGGGCCCGCAGGCTGGCGGTCAGTCCGCGGCGCCGACGGGTTCGGCCGGCGCCTCCTCGGGGGCGGGCGTAGCGGCCGGAAGCTCGCGCGAGGTGAACGTGCAGTCCGGATACCGCTCGCAGCCGAAGAACACCGATCGCCCGCGCCCGCGGCGCTTCACGAGCTCGCCCTTGAGGCAGTCCGGGCAGCGCACCCCCGTCTTCTGCTGCTCCTTCTTGATGTACTTGCACTCCGGATAGCCGGTGCAGCCGATGAATGGCCCGAACCGGCCGCGCCGCAGCGCGAGCGGCTTCGCGCAGAGCGGACAGCTCTCGCCAGCGATGATCTCGGGGCCGCCCTGGTCGCCTTCGAGCGGCTCGGAGAAGTCGCACCCACCGGGTGGCATGGGCTGGCCCTTCTTTCCCTTCACGAAGCCGGTGCACGAGTAGAAGCGGCCGAAGCGGCCCAGCTTGATGACGACCGGCCTGCCGCACTTCGGACAGGTGCGATCGGTCGGCTCCTCGGTGACGTCGGATTTCTTCACGGAGCCTGCCTTCTCGGCGACGAGCGCCGCGAACGGAATGAAGAATTCGCGGACGACGGGCACCCACTCGGCATCCCCGGCGGCGATGCGGTCGAGGTCGAGCTCCATCCGCGCGGTGAAGCCGAGGTCGACGATGTCCGGAAAATGCTCGCGCAGGAAATCTGTGACCACGAACCCGACGTCCTCGGGGACGAGTGCGCGGCCCTCCTTGCGGACGTATCGCCGGTCGATGAGCGTCGAGATCGTCGGCGCGTACGTGGATGGTCGGCCGATACCGTGCTCCTCGAGCGTCTTCACGAGGGACGCCTCGGTGAACCGCGGCGGCGGTTGCGTGAAGTGCTGCTTCGGGTCGAGTCCCTCAAGCCGCAGGTCCTCGCCCTCGGTCACGTCCGGGAGCGGTGCGATGTCTTTCTCAGGCTCGTCGGTGCCCTCGACGTACACGCGCAGGAAGCCATCGAAGATGACCTTGCGCCCGTTCGCGCGAAGGGTGTACCCGTCCGCCCCCACGTCGAGGCGCGTCGACTCGAAGCGCGCCGGCGCCATCTGAGACGCGAGGGTGCGCTGCCAGATGAGCGTGTACAGCTTCAGCTGATCGGGACGCAGGAGCTTCCGTAGGCGGGCCGGCGTGCGCGTAAGGTCCGTCGGGCGGATCGCCTCGTGGGCCTCCTGCGCGCCCTTGCTCCTGGTCTTGTAGTGGCGCGGCTTGTCGAGCGCGTACTCGGTGCCGAACTCGTGCGCGATCACGTCGTGCGCCTGCCGCAGCGCGCTCTCGGCCACATGCAGCGAGTCGGTACGCATGTAGGTGATGAGCCCGGCGGTCCCCTCGTCGCCGAGCGCGATCCCCTCGTACAGCTGCTGCGCGAGCACCATCGTGCGC
The DNA here is from genome assembly GCA_013695575.1 of Chloroflexota bacterium. Classification (GTDB taxonomy): domain Bacteria; phylum Chloroflexota; class Limnocylindria; order P2-11E; family P2-11E; genus JACDAF01. The sequence goes on from JACDAF010000293.1 coordinate 5,552, forward strand.
TTCAGCGAGTACCCGAGCTTTCTCGAAGCCTCCTGCTGCAGCGTCGAGGTCGTGAAGGGCGCTGCGGCGTTGCGGCCGCTCTCGCGCTTCTCGACGCTCGCGACGCGGAACAGCGCGTCTGAGAGCGCTGCGAGATGCCGCTGTGCCTCGGCCTCGTTGCCGACATGGAGCTTCTTGCCCTTGTACTGGATGAGCTCGGCGGTGAACGTCTCCCTCGCGTGATTCGCGAGGATCGCTTCGATCGACCAGTACTCCTCTGGCTTGAACGCCTGGATCTCGCGCTCACGGTCGACGATGACGCGCAGCGCAACGGACTGCACACGGCCCGCGGAGAGTCCATAGCGGATCTTCTTCCAGAGGAGCGGCGACATCGTGTAGCCCACGAGCCGGTCCACGACCCTCCGAGCCTGCTGCGCGTTCACGAGGTCCTGGTCGATGTCACGTGGGTGCTTGAACGACTCCGCGATCGCCGCCGGCGTGATCTCGTGGAACGTGACGCGGCGGAGCTTCGATCTCGGTGCCGCGATGACGTCCGCGACGTGCCACGCGATCGCCTCACCCTCGCGGTCGAGGTCGGTGGCGAGCCACACCCGCGCGGCCGCTCTCGCCTCCTTGCGCAGGAGGCGCGCCGTCTTCTCCGAGTCGTCCGGAACGATGTACTCCGGCAGGAAGGTCACGGGATCGATGCCAAGCTTGGACTTCGGCAGGTCCCGGATGTGGCCGAAGGACGCCTCGACCGTGTAGCCCGGCCCGAGCATGCGCGCGAGGGTGCGCGCCTTCGTCGGGGACTCGACGATCACGAGATCGCCCGTTCCCGCCGCAGCCGCCTTCCGCCTGCGCGGCAGCTTTTCGTCCGCCACTTCGACCGGCATTTCGACCGTCTGTTCTACCGTCATCGTCCCTTTCGATCCCCCGATCCGGCGCCGACCGCGTCCGCGCCGGCTACGGGGGACGTGCGACTCGGTCCGGGAAGCCTCCTCGCCTGGTCGATTGGGCGTGCCAAGACCACACCAAAAGGCGCCCCTCGGGCGCCCTCGTCTCTCTCAAGATACAGATGCTGGCTAGCGGGACGGCCATACGGGTCGCCTACAGCAGCTCCTGCCGGCCCTCCCGCTCCAGGCCGTCGACCACCGCCTTCACGTCCTCGGCCCGGTCGCGCGCCGAGACGAGGAGGGCATCCGGGGTATCCACGACGACCAGATCGCTCACCCCGATGAGCGTCACGAGCTTGCCCGGCGCGTGGACGAAGTTGCGTTCCGCGTCGCGCGCGATCACCCCGCCTGTCGTGCCGACCAGCGCGACCTCCGCCAGGCGGGCCCACGAGCCAACGTCGTGCCAGCCGATGACCGCGGGCACCACGGCCACGTTGGCCGCCTTCTCGGCGATCCCGTAGTCGATCGTGGTCCGGTCGGTCTCCTCCCAGGCGTCGGCGAGCACCTGCTCATAACGCGGCGATCCCAGCGCTTCGGTAAGCGCCTCGATGGCCTTCGCGGTGTGCGGCAGGTGCTCGCGATAGGCCTCGAGCACGACGGAGACCCTCCACACGAACATGCCCGCGTTCCAGTAGTAGCCACCGGCGCCGACCATGCGCAGGGCGGCCTCCCTCCCGGGCTTCTCGATGAACCGCTTCACCGCGCGCACCGGGATCGGACCGGCGACAGGAAGCGGAGCGCCGGCCTCGATGTAGCCGAAGCCGGTGTCGGGACCTTCGGGCTCGATGCCGAGCGTGACGATGTACCCGACGTCGGCGGCCGCCGCCGCGCTCAGCAGCACATCTCGGAACGCGCGGCGGTCCCGGATCACGTGGTCGGAGGGCAGCACGACTACGACGGCATCGGGATCGAGGGCCTGGAGCGACGCCATCGCGAGCGCGACCGCCGCGGCGTTGCCGCGCGGGTAGGGTTCGACAACGACGTGATCGGCCGCGAGGCCCGGGAGCTGCTCGTGAATGAGCGAGCGGTGCTCCGGCGGCGCGACCAGGAACACGCGCTCGGTCGGGATGAGGTCGGACACGCGCTCCACGGTGTCCTGGAGCAGCGAGCTCTCGCCAACGAGGTCGAGGAATTGCTTCGGTCGCGCGCGTCGCGAGCGCGGCCAGAGGCGAGTGCCGGCACCGCCGGAGAGCACGAGCGCATACAGCCGCGGCATGCGGCTAGAGGCCGAAGTAATCGAGATGCATGGCGGCCCGCACCTCGTGGAGCGTCCGACGGGCTTCGTCGCGGGCGCGCTCGCTGCCGGCACGAATGATCTCGTCGATGCGCTCCGGCTCGGCCGCGTAACGTGCGCGCCGCTCGCGGATGGGCACGAGGAAGGCTTCGATCGCAACGACGAGCTTCCGCTTCACTTCGACGTCACCGATCCGCCCCGAGCGGTAACGGTCCTTCATGTCGTCGACGTCCGCGGTATCCGGGTTGAAGACGTCGTGGAGCGCGAAGACCGGGTTCCCTTCGACATTGCCTGGGTCTGTCGCGCGGACCCGCGTGGGGTCCGTGTACATGCCCATGACCTTCGTCGTGACGGCCTGCGTATCGTCGGTGAGGAAGATCGCGTTTCCGAGGCTCTTGCCCATCTTTCCCGCGCCGTCGGTTCCGGGGAGCATGCCGCCCTCGGGAATGAGCGCCTGCGGCTCCGGGAAGACCGGGCCGAAGAGCTCGTTGAACCGACGGGCGATCTCGCGCGTGAGCTCGATGTGCGATTCCTGGTCGCGGCCGACTGGCACGACATCGCCCTTGACCATGAGGATGTCTGCCGCCTGGAGGATCGGGTAACCCAGCAGGCCATACGTCGGCGCCGACAATCCGTGGTCACGCATCGCCTCCTTCAGGGTCGGGATGCGCTGCGCCCGCGGCACGGTGACCAGCATCGAGAAGTACAGGAACAGCTCCGTCACCTCGGGGATGAGGGATTGCAGATAGATCGTCGTCTTTACCGGGTCGATGCCCACGGAGAGGTAGTCGATGACCAGCTCGCGGATGTTCGCGCCGATCTCCTCGAGATCCTGGATCCGGGTCGTCAGCATGTGATAGTCGGCGATGAGGAAGAAGGACTCGTACTCGTCCTGAAGGCGCACGCGGTTCGCGAGCGTGCCGTAGTAGTTCCCGAGGTGGAAGCTCTTCGCTGTAGGCCGATCGCCCGTGAGGATGCGCTTCCGCGTGCCGGGCGCGGCGGGACCGCGCGTGGTCGACACCGTCTCGGCCGTCATGGGACGGTCATGCTAGCCGAGCGTCGCGCGCGAGCTGCTCGATGACGATCGTCGCAACCTCCCGATAGCGATCGCGGATCGCGCCGATCGGCCCGGTCGCGCCTGGCTCGGCGGCCGCGCGCTCGACGAAGAAGTGGTCGACGCGACCGACCTCGACGACGCGCGCGCGGGGCAGCCGCTGCCGCAGCTCCGCGGCCGTGCCGAACTGGTCGTGCTCCCCCTGCACGATGAACGCGCCGTCGGGAACACGCGCCAGGTCTTGAGGCCCGAGGCTCACGCTGCGTAGCGGCAGGCCGAGCAGCGCGTACGCGTCGGCGGTCCCGCCGGACGCGAGCCACTTCAGGAGCATGAGCGCGCCGAAGCTGAATCCCGCGGCGAGGAGCGGCAGATGCGGCGCGATCGCGCGCGCCTCCGCGACCGCATCCGCCAGGTCCTGGTGCTCG
>JACDAF010000157.1 GCA_013695575.1 Chloroflexota bacterium
CCTGAGCATGGGGCTCGAGCCGACGCAGAGCGGGAGGGACTCATGGGCGGGCATTCCTCGCTGGCCGAGCGTTGAGACTTGACACGCGCCGAATTCGCCGAAGCGGCGCCGCGATCTCGATCAGCCCGGTCCAGAGACTCATGACCTGGTTGGTTCGTGCGGCCGGACACAAGAACGTCACTCAATCCGTAAGCGTTCAGTCCCCTTTGTGGCTTTGGTCGCGTTTGATGTTGCTGAGGCGGTAAAGGGATCGGCAGAGGCGCGACGAAAGAGCAGAGTTTTTACGGTTTGTAACCGGGAAGGGACCGCGGCTGGGGCGGCGAATCTGGCGCTGTGGAGCGGGCCGAGGCTGAGGCGATCTACGAGCAGGGGCGCGAGGCGGCCGTCGGTGTGCTGCTGGCGCTGTCGGCGCGGATCGACGCGCAGGACGCGCAGATCGCGAAGCTGGTCGCTCGCGTCGAGGAGCTCGAGCGGCGCCTGAGCCGCAACTCGCAAAACTCCTCCACGCCGCCCAGCCAGGACCCGCCCGGCGCGCCGGAGCGCAAGCGCGGCAAGCGCTCGGGGCGCAAGCAGGGCGGGCAGCCGGGCCACCCCGGCCACGGGCGGCCGCTGTTTGCCCGCGGCGAGCTTGATCGCGTGATCGACCACTGGCCCGAGCGTTGCGGCTGTGGCCATTGCTTCAGCGATGAAGAGCGCAACCCGTGCGGCTCGCCTGCCCGCCACCAGGTGGCGGAGCTGCCGGCGATCGCGGTTGAGCTGGTCGAGCATCGCCTGCAGCGTTTGCGCTGCCCGGAGTGCGGTGAGCGGACAACCGCCCCGCTGCCGGTGGCAGTGCCCGCCGGCGCGTTCGGTCCGCGGCTTGAGGCTGCCGTTGCCACCCTGTCGGTGCGCAACCGCCTCTCCAGGCGTGACCTGGTCGAGCTGCTGGACGAGCTGTTTGGCTGCGCGCTTGCGACCGGCACGGTCGACGCGATCCTGCAGCGCACCGCCGCCGCGCTCGCTGCTCCCTACGAGAGCTTGCGCGACGAGATCCAGCGGGCGGCGAGCGTCAACGTCGATGAGACCGGCTGGCGCCTCCGCGGCGGCAAGCGCACCCTCTGGGGCGCCTTCAGCGAACAGGCGGCCGTCTTCCGCATCGCCCCCGACCGGCACGAGCGCGAAGCGCGTGCGCTGCTGGGCGAGCGGTTCGCCGGCATCGTCGGTTCGGACCGCTGGTGGGCCTACAACACGCTCGACCCGGCCAACCGCCAGGTCTGCTGGTCGCACCTGATTCGCGACTTCACCTTCCACGCCGAAGGATCCGCAGCCCAGAAGCAGTTCGGCGAGGCCGGGCTCGCGATCGCCAAACGCCTCTTCGAAAGCTGGGAGCAGTTCCAAGACGACGGCGACCGGGAGGCGCTGATCATCCGGGTCGCACCGCTCAAACGGGAGCTGCACGCGCTGCTCCTACACGGCTCGCAGGGCAAGCGCCAGAAACGCACCTGGGGCCTCGCCAAGAACCTGCTCAAAATCTGGCCGGCGCTCTGGACCTTCACCACCGTCCCCGGCGTCGAACCAACCAACAACGCCGCCGAGCGCGGGCTCCGCGGCGCGGTCATCTACCGCAAACTCTCCCTCGGCAGCCAATCCCACGCTGGCGAGCGGATGATCGAACGGCTGCTCTCCGTCTCGCAAACCTGCCGACTGCAACGCCGCTCACTCTTCGCCTACCTCGCCGACGTACTCACCGCCAAAGCCCGCGACGACCCCGTCCCGCTGCCCATCTGAGCACAACCACAGCGGGGACTGAACGCTTACACGAATAGACTGATTTACAGGCGGAACGGAGTTTTGGCTGCGATGATCAAGTAGTAACCGGGTTCGCCTGCGAGTTCGGTTGCTGTGGCGCCGTCGACGGCGCCGGTCCGGTCGCGCGGGCAGAAGAGCTGGATCCGCCCCGAGCGGTCGAACGAGGTCGAGCAAGACGGGCTTGCAGGGTGCGGCGGGCGAGCACTCGTCCGGCCACGCGCCCCTGATTCCAGACTCCTCACCCGGTGGAAATCGCGCGGCGCGCGGCCCACACGAGCGGCGCGCTGGACCGACCAAGAGCGGCCGTCTGGACCTGAAGCTCCATAAAGGGCTCCATACCTGATGCACGCTGAAGACCGTGCAACTCAGCCCGAAAGGAAAAGCGTAAGCGTTCAGCCCGGCGCTGGGTCAGGCAAGCAAGGGGATCGGGTCGCCGCGGATGTTGGCGTTGAGGACGTGTGGGGTGCGTAAATCCGTCTGGTTGCTCGGGCGGCCTGAGCTGAGTTCGCG
>JACDAF010000166.1 GCA_013695575.1 Chloroflexota bacterium
CTGCCCGTCGATGTTCGGTCCCGTATTGCGCGGCTCGCTGGTGACCCTACGGCCGCCCGACGAGAGCGACCCGGCGCGCTTCGTCGAGTGGTTCGCGGACATGGAGGCGACTCGCTACCTCGCGCACCGCTTCGGGATGGCGCTCTCCCAGGAGGAGGGGTGGTTCACAAAGATCGGTGAGTCGAAGGACGACGTGATCTGGATCATCGAGGCCGAGGGGCGTGCCATAGGCACCAGCGGTATCCACAGGATCGACTGGCTGAACGCGAATGCGATCACCGGCACTTTCATCGGCGACAAGTCGGCCTGGCGGAAGGGCTATGGCGGCGAGGCGATGGCCCTGCGGACCGAGTACGCGTTCCGCTGGCTCAACCTCCACAAGCTCACGAGTGGCGCACTCGCCGAGAACGAGCCGAGCAGGCGCGCGCTCCTGAAGGCCGGCTACCGCGAGGTCGGCATGCAGCGTGAGCACAGCTTCCGCGAGGGGCGCTGGCACGATCACTGGCTCTGCGAGCTGCTGCGCAGTGACTGGGAGCGGGCACGGCGCGGCGGCTGACACGCGCTCCCGCCCGTGGTCCCGCACAGTGGCCCGTGACCTCGGCCACGGCCGCCCCTCAGTGCCGTTCCGGCGTCCGCCACTAAACTCGGGTCCGTGGCAGTGAGCGAGCTCGCGCGATCGGCCGAGTCAGGGCTCACGGACGAGCAGCGCGCCGAGATCCAGGCGCTACGCGAACGCTCCGCCGCGACGCGCCGCGCAGGCTCGCCGGGCATCGAGGAGCTGCTCTACCTGCCGCTCCCCGTCCTCGATCATGGGTTCGTGCGCGTCGTCGACTATATGGGCGACGACGGCGCGATCGTCCAGGCCGCCCGCGTGTCGTACGGCGCGGGAACGAAGCGGAAGCGCGATGACGCCGGCCTCATCAAGTACCTCATGCGGCACCGGCACACCACGCCGTTCGAGATGTGTGAGCTAAAGCTGCACCTGAAGATGCCCATCTTCGTCGCGAGACAACATTGTCGTCACAGGGCGGCGTCGCTCAATGAGATCAGCGGCCGGTATTCGATCCTCGATCGCGAGTTCTACATCCCACGGCCCGAGGATCTCGCGAAGCAGACGACGGTGAACCGCCAGGGGCGCGGCGAGGTCCTCGAGCACGAGCAGGCGCTGCGCGTGCTCGAGCTGCTCAAGGAGGACGCCGCGCGCGCGTACGAGCACTACGAGCAGCTCCTCGACGAGTCACGACCCGAGAACGGCGAGCCTGGAGGCTTCGGCCTAGCGCGCGAGCTCGCGCGCATGGACCTCCCGGTAAACCTCTACACGCAGATGTACTGGAAGATCGACCTCCACAACCTCTTCCATTACCTGAGCCTGCGCGCGGACGCCCACGCCCAGTACGAGATCCGCGTGTACGCCGACGCGATGCTCAGGGTGGTGAAGGCGTGGGTGCCGCTCGCCTACGAGGCGTTCATGGATTACCGCATGGGCGCCGCCGAGCTCTCCGCCAAAGGCCTCGCCGTGGTGCAGCGGCTCATCCGCGGTGAGAAGGTGGAGCAGGCGGACTCCGGCATGAGCCCCGGCGAGTGGCGAGAGCTCATGGAGACGCTCGAGCTCTGAGCAGGCGTGCCGGCTTCCTCTGGGATCTCCGTCTCGCGTCGCACGTCTATCGCGACGACCATCCGCTGAAACCGAGGCGCCTCATCGGCGTGTACGAGACGCTCCGCGACCTCCGCGCGTTCGATCACGAGCGCGCGGCGCTGCTCGCGCCGCGCGAGGCCACACGCGCGGAGATCGAGCGGATCCACGCCTCCGAGTACGTCGACGCCGTCGAGGAGGCGTCCCGCGATCCGGCGCTCGACTACGGACGGTGGGGGCTCTCGCACTTCGGCGACACGCCGCCGTTCGCCGGCATGCACGAGGCGTCGCTCCTCACGACGGGCGCGACGCTCGCAGGCCTGGACGAGGTGGTCGCGGGGCGGCTCGACGTGTCCTTCAACGGCGCGGGCGGGCTGCATCACGCGATGCGCGCTCACGCGTCCGGGTTCTGCATCTACAACGATCCCGCGATCGCGTGCGGCCTGCTCGCCGACCGCGGCATGAAGGTGGCGTACGTCGACATCGACGCTCATCACGGCGACGGCGTGCAGGCCGCGTTCTATGACACGGACCAGGTGCTCACCATCTCGCTGCACCAGGACGGGCGCACGCTCTTCCCGGGTACCGGCGCCGCCGGGGAGCGCGGAACGGGGAGCGGGGTCGGGTACAGCATCAACGTCGCGCTGCCCCCGTTCACCGACGACCTGGCCTACACGCGTGCCTTCGACGCGGTCGTGCCGCCGCTCCTCGAGCGCTTCGCTCCCGACATCCTCGTCACGCAGCAGGGCATCGACCCGCATTTCAGCGATCCCCTCACCCACCTGCAGGTCTCGACACACGCGCGCGAGCACGTCGTGTCGTGGCTCGTGCGCACGCCGCATCCCTGGGTCGCGATGGGCGGCGGCGGCTACAGCCTCGACGCGGTGCGCCGCACCTGGGCCATGGAGTACCTGCTCATGCTCGGCTTGCCCATCCCCGAGGAGCTGCACGACGCCGATCCGCCGGTGGCGACTGGCGAGGGCCGACGTCACGTCGACCGCCTCACTGATATGGCGATACGCGAGGCGCTCGCCGCCGCGTTCTGAGCGCGACGCACGCGCGGCTCGATCCCATGTCTCGCGTTCCGCGGCAGCCGACTCCCGCTCCGACATCGACGCGCCGCACGCGTTAGCGTCCCTCAGGATGGTGCACGCCTGGGAGCCCTCGGAGCGGTACCTCTCGCGCAGCCGGCTACGCGCGATGGCCCAACGACGCGGCCTTCCCGACTACGACGCGGTCCTGCGCTGGTCGATCGACGATCCGGACGGGTTCTGGCGCGAGACCGAGAGAGAGCTCGGGATCAGCTGGACGCGCCGCTACGAGCGCGTCCTCGACACGTCCGATGGCGCTCCCTGGGCGAAGTGGTGGATCGGCGGGCGGATGAACTACGTGGCGACCGCGCTCGGACATGCCCCCTCGCGGCTGGCGCTCATCGGCGAGGGTGAGGAGGGCAGCGTTCGCAGGCTCACCTTCGGCGAGCTCCGGCAGGAGGTCGCGCGGTTCGCATCGGGCCTTCGCGCCCACGGGGTGCGCAAGGGGGACCGCGTCGCGATCTTCATGCCCTTCACGGTGGAGTGCGTTGTCGCGGTGCTCGCCGCGGGAGCGATCGGCGCGGTGTACATCCCGATCTTCTCGGGCTACGGCGCGGATGCCATCGCTGGCCGGCTGCGCGACTGCGAGGCGAGCGTCCTTGTCTGCGCCGACGGCTTCTCCCGCCGAGGCCAGCTGGTCCCGATGAAGGAGACGGCCGATGCCGCGGTCGCCGAGGCTCCGAGCGTCCGGCTCGTCATCGTCGCGCCGCGACTCGGCCGCGAAGCGCCGCGCGGCGCGCGGGACGTCGCCTGGGCTGACGTCGTCGCGCGCGGCACCGATTCGCTCGAGCTCGAGGACACGAGCGCCGAGGACCCGTTCATGATCATCTACACGTCGGGAACGACCGGGAAGCCCAAGGGCGCGGTGCACGTGCACGGCGGCTTCCCGCTGAAGGCAGCCCAGGATCTTGCTCACTGCTTCGACCTACAGCCACGCGACGTCATCTTCTGGATGAGCGACATCGGCTGGATGATGGGTCCCTGGCTCATCGCCGGCGGCCTGCTCGTCGGCGCGACCATCGTCGTGTACGACGGCACACCCGACTTCCCCGACGCATCGCGCGTCTGGTCGATGATCGAGCGTCACCGCATCACGCACCTCGGCATCTCGCCGACCGCGATCCGCGGGCTCATGCGCTCCGGCGAGGCGCCGGTCACACAGCACGATCGCTCGAGCCTGTTCGTGCTCGGCTCGACCGGAGAGCCGTGGAACCCCGATCCGTGGTGGTGGTACTTCCGGGTCGTTGGGGAGTCGCGCTGCCCGATCATCAACTACTCGGGCGGCACCGAGATCGGTGGCGGGATCCTCGGCTGCACGACCTGGACGCCGATCCAGCCCGGGTCGTTCAGCGGCCCGTGCCCCGGCATGGCGGCCGACGTCGTCGACGACGCGGCGCGGCCGGTGCGCGGTGCGGTCGGCGAGCTCGTCATCCGCACGCCGTGGCCCGGTATGACGCGCGGCTTTTGGCGGGACTCGCGGGAGCCTGGCGCGAGCCGCTACCTCCAGACGTATTGGGACCGCTTCCCGGGGATCTGGCACCACGGTGACTGGGCCCTCATCGACGACGAGGGATTCTGGTACATCGAGGGCCGCAGCGATGACACGCTGAAGATCGCGGGCAAGCGCGTCGGGCCCGCCGAGGTCGAGTCCGCGGCGGTCGCGCATCCCGCGGTCTCGGAGGCGGCCGCGATCGGCGTTCCCCATGAGCTGAAAGGCGAGGGCATCGTCGTCTTCGCGATCCTGCGCCCGGGCCACGACGCCTCCGACGAGCTCGCCCGCGCGATCTCGGACACCGTGGCGGAGCGTCTCGGTAAGCCGCTGCGACCCGAGCGGGTCCTGTTCGTCACGCAGCTGCCGAAGACGAGGAACGCGAAGATCCTCCGGCGGGTCATCCGCGGGGCGTATCTCGGGAAGGACGATCTCGGTGACCTCTCCGCGCTCGAGGACCCGGCCGCGGTGGAAGAGGTTCGCGCGGCCGCGAGATGAGCCGCTGACCGCTCTGCTGACGTGGCCCCAGGTCGGACGGTCCCGGCTACCCTGACTACGCGGTGCGGCCCGCGATCGCCTTCACGAGCGCGACGATGAGCGCCGCGACGAGGAAGAGGAACAGGATCGCGATGAGCGCCGCGATATCGAACGCGGCGTCCGGCGCGACCGCGAAGATACCCTGGAACGGCCGCACCAGCGGCTCGGTGATCGCGTACAACCCCGCCACGAGCGGCTGTGACTGATTCGCGCCCAGCAGCTTCAGCAGGAAGCGGAACAGCAGCAGCACCTCGAGCACGGTGAAGAAGAGCGTTACCACGCGTGTGAACGTCCAGACCGGGCTCGCCGCGGGCGCCGTGTTCACATTGACCTGGCCCGCGGCCGCGGGAGCGACATACGGCTGCGGCTCCACTCTGCGGGTCTCCGTCCGGTGCTCGACGACCTTGGTGCGGTCGTCGTCATCCTCAGGCGGGCGCGTTCGACCAACTGACATGCCTGGGAGCCGAGCAGGCGGCATGCCAAGCGGCTAGCCTCGGATTCCATGGGCTTTGCCTTCGCACACCGGCAGCGGGTGCGCTTCGGCGAGACGGACCTGCAGGGCGTCGTCTACTACGCGAACTACCTGGTCTTTGCCGAAGTGGGGCGCGTGGCCTATCTCCGGGAGCTCGGGATCGTCTATGAGCGTGACTTCCTCGCGCGTGGGATCGATTTCACCATCGGGGAGGCCAACGTGCGCTACCGCGCGCCGCTCCGGTTCGATGACGAGTTCGACATCCGCGTCCGCGTCGGGGACATCTGGCAAAGCTCGTGGTCGTTCAGGTACGCCATCGACCGTGCGGACGGGCAGCATTGCGCGGCTGCATGGACCGTTCAGGTGGTCCTCGACCGTAGATCCTCTCGCGCGACGCGCATCTCGCCAGAGCTGCGCGAAGTCCTCGAGCGTGCCCGGCAGGCAGACAGATGACCGGTAGCGAGCTTCCGGAGGAGCTCCGGCTCCTGCAGCGATCGGTGCGCGAGTTCGTCGAGACGCGTCTGCAGCCGCGCGAGTACTTGATCGAGGATCGTGACGAGATCCCGCGCGAGCTGCTCGACGAAGTGGCGGCGATGGGCCTCTTCGGGATCGGCTACCCCGAGCGGTACGGCGGGAGCGGCTTCGGCCAGCTCGGCTACTGCGTCGCGGTGGAGCAGCTCGCGCGCGCGAACGCGTCCCTGTGGAACGTCATCGGTGGCTCGGTCGGGCTCTGCGGGATGACGATCCAGCTCGGCGGACCGGACGAGCTACGAGCGCGGTACCTGCCAGCCCTCGTCACCGGCAAGAAGATCGGCGCGTATGCGCTCTCCGAGCCCGGCGCGGGAAGCGACGCCGGAGCGCTTCATACCACTGCGCGGCGCGATGGCGACCGCTACGTCCTCGATGGCGCGAAGACCTTCATCACGAACGCGCCGATCGCCGATGTTTTCGCGGTCTTCGCGACTGTCGATCGCGAGGCGGGAGCCAAGGGGATCACTGGGTTCGTCGTCGAGCGCGACACCGCCGGTCTCGAGGTCGGCCCGAGCGACGCGAAGATGGGCCTTCACGGCTCGACGACCGCACAGCTCTTCTTCCGCGAGGCGGCCGTCCCCGCCGACCAGCGCATCGGCGAGGAGGGCAAGGGCTTCGAGCTCGCGCTGCGTACGCTCGACCATGGGCGGCTCGGGCTCGCCGCGCACGCCGTCGGCGCCGCGCAGCGGCTCCTCGAGGCGAGCATCTCGTACGCGAAGGGGCGAACGCAGTTCGGGCGGCCGATCGCCGCGAACCAGGGCGTGCAGTGGCCGCTCGCGGACGCGGCGACGGAGATCCACGCGGCGCGTCTCATGGTGTACGACGCGGCAGCGCGGCTCGACCACGGCGAGCGGGTGACGGAACGCGCGGCCATGGCCAAGCTCTTCGCGACGGAGATGCTGGGGCGGGTCGCGGACACCGCGGTGCAGGTCCACGGCGGGATGGGGTACATGAAGGAGCTCTGGATCGAGCGCGCGTACCGGGACGCCCGCATCTACCGGATTTACGAGGGCACCAGTGAGATCCAGCGTGTCGTGATCGCCGCCGCGCTGCTGGCAGACGGCTGACCGCTCCGCGTCCACCCCGTTGCGTCGACCGCCCACGCGTGGATAACCTGCCTGTTTGCGTGGATAACCACCTCCGCCGGGGCCTTTTGATGCGTCTGCTGTGGACAAACCAGCTGTACTAAGACCGTCCACTCCGGGGGGTCATCCCGCGATCTCGCTCGCCTGGCTGGCATCGTTCGGGCTTGCGGCGGCCTCGGTCTGGTCTCCCCGCCTGCTGCTGCTGGCGGTCGCGGTCGCGATCGGCGCGCTCGCCGTATATCTCCTGAGGCACGCGCGCTTCCTGCGCGCGCTCCGCACCGTGGAGCGGGCGCTCTCGCGGGGCGACCTCCCCGCCGCGCGTTCCATAGCCGCACCGCTGCTTGACCGCTTTCCGGACCTTGCGCCGGTGCAGAAGACCGCCGCCGACGTCCTGTACGCCAGCGGCGATCCCCTGTCCGCCGCGAGCCTGTACGAGCGCGCTGCGAAGCGCGTGCCGCACGACCGTGATCTCGTCGTCGGCCTCGTCGCGTCATACGCGGCACTGAGCAAGGCCGGGGATGCGCGTCGTGCGGCGGCGCTCCTGCCGGGCGACTATGACGTGCGTCTGGCGCTCGCCTGGGCAGAGCTCACCGCACTCGGGGGCGATCGCGGGCGCGGGGCGCGACTTGCCGACGAGCTCATGCGCGAGCTCGAGGTGGGGCATGGCGCCGAGCGTACGGCGATGGCGAACGTGCTCGTCGCGATCGCGGAGGGGCAGCGACGGAACGGCTCGGCTGCGCGCGCCGCGCTCCAGGTCGCCGAGCGGCAAGGGCAGGTCCTCGAGGCGGCCGACCGCGCCTTCATCGGATACCTCGGTGGAGTCGCGCTGCGTGAGCTCGGTCTGCTGGGCGACGCGCGGCGGACCTTCGAGGCCGCGATGGCGGCCGCGCCGGACACCATCGGTGAGGCGCTCGCCCGCCGCGAGCGCTCTCACATCGCGGAGTCGTCCGGCCCCGCATCCTCGGTAGTGGCACCCTCGGACTGAAGCTCGTCGGCGTACTCCACCGGATCGTGCCCGAGCGACTCGATGATAGGAACGAGCCCGTCGCGCTGGTCTGCGGGCGTCATCCGGATCCAGCCGACCACGACGTCCTCCGGCCCGACCTCGCCCGCCTCGCGCTCGCCGGCCGCGACCTCCGCCTCGCCGCGCGCGCTGGCCTGCGCCAGCTCGCGATACGTCTCGGGGACCATCGCGCAAAGCTGCTCGAGTGCGCGCTCGGCGCCGGTCTCCCAGCTCATGCTCATGCGAGGAGCGGCTTTGCAGCGACGAGCCGTCCTGTGCACCCCGGAACGGAGCAACCGAAGGCGGCGAAGTGAAGAGGTTTCAGAAGAGGATCATCCGATCGCGTCGATCCCCGTGGCGAACCGGGCGATGATGAGCTTCTGGATCTGCGTCGTGCCCTCGTAGAGGCGGTTGACGCGTGCGTCGCGCCAGTAGCGCTCGACGGGGAACTCGTCCGAGAAGCCGTAGCCGCCGTGGATCTGGATCGCGCCGTCCGCCGCGCGCTGCGCGGCCTCGCTCGCGTAGAGCTTCGCTATGCTCGTCTCGCGGGTACTCGGCGCGCCCCTGTCCTTCAGCTGGCCCGCCCGCCAGACGAGGAGCCTCGCCGCCTCGGTCTCGACGATCATGTCGGCGATGAGCTCCGCCACGAGCTGGTGGCCGGCGATCGGCTTCCCGAAGGCCTGCCGCTGCGTCGAGTAGGCGACCGACGCGTCGATGCACGCCTGCGCGACGCCGACCGCGCCGGCGGCGACCGAATAGCGGCCTCCATCGAGCGAGGTCATCGCGATCTTGAACCCCTCGCCGATCTCGCCAAGGCGGGCGCTGTCGGGGACGCGCACGTTCTCCAGGATCAGCTCGCTCGAGTCCGACGAGCGCAGCCCGAGCTTCCCGTGGATCGCCTGCGAGCCGTAGCCGTCCCGCTCGCGCTCGAGCACGAATGCCGTGATGCCCTGGTGACCCTTTGACGGATCCGCCTGTGCGAACACGAGCGCCAGCTTCGAGACCGAGCCGTTGCTGATCCACATCTTCCGGCCGTTCAGGACCCACCCATCGCCGTCGGGCTTCGCCGTGGTGCGGAGCTTCGTCGCGTCGCTGCCGACCTCGGGCTCGGTGAGGCCGAAGCAGCCGATGATCTCGCCTGTGCAGAGTGCCGGGAGGTACGTCCGCTTCTGCGCTTCGGTGCCGAACCGGAGGATCGTCATCTCCACGAGCGAGATCTGCACCGAGAGGGTCGTGCGCACCGACGAGTCGACGCGGCCGATCTCCTCGGTGATGAGGCTGTGGGAGATCATGTCGACCCCCATACCGCCGTACTCCTCCGGCACCGGGCCGCCGAGGAACCCGATCGGCGCCATCTTCCGGAGCACGTCCGCCGGGAAGGTCTCCGAGCGGTCGCGCTCGCGCGCGCCGGGCGCGATCTCACGGTCGGCGAAGTCGCGAGCGAGCGTGCGGATCGCCTGGTGCTCGGGTGTGAGGTCGAAGTCCATGGTCGCGAGTCTACGGAGCCGCGCGGTACGGGCGGGGATGGATCCGCATGAACCGCTGCGAGCCCTCGACGCGCTCGAACCCGTACCGCTCGTACAGCGTGTGGGCGTCGCGCGTCGCGAGGATGAAGCTGCGGAGGCCCTGCAGCTCCGGGTGCGCCATGACCGAATCCATCAGCCACTTCCCGAG
This sequence comes from Chloroflexota bacterium, assembly GCA_013695575.1. Lineage (GTDB taxonomy): Bacteria > Chloroflexota > Limnocylindria > P2-11E > P2-11E > JACDAF01. Next base: position 9,516 of record JACDAF010000166.1, read on the forward strand.
TCCCCTGCCGCGATGCTCCTGCACGACGAAGACGTCGCAGAGCCAGGCGAAGGTCGCACGATCCGTGACGACGCGTGCGTACGCCACCTGTCGCGAGCCGGGCTCGCCCTCGTAGACGCCGAAGTTGATCGAGCCCTCGATCGCGCGCTGCTGCACGTCCTCGGGAATGCTTGCCGCCCAGTACGAATCGTCGCGCAGCCAGCGGTGGATGAGCGCACGGTCGAGGTGCGCCGGGTCGTCGCTCAGCGAGTAGCCGTCCCGCCGCAGGAGCAACGCTAGGGCCCCGGCGTCGGGAGTCGAATCTCGGCATCACTGACCGTCCGCTTCGCGATGCGGCCCTCGAGCAGGAAGCCGCTGCCGTCCCGCAGGTCCATATCGACCATGAGTGGAACGCCGTCGTCCGCAAAGCAGATGAAGGCCTCCTTGAAGCTCGCGTGCACGCCTTCGTTCGGGCGGAAGAGGAAGCATTGCGTCTGCTCTTCAGCGAGGCGCAGCCGCTCGCGCGCGACTACGGAGTAGTCCTGCGGGCGCTGTGCCAGGAGATCGGTCGCTGACGCGTCGCCGACCGCCTCCGCAGGCCGCCGGCACATCGGCGCCGCGCCCATCTGGCAGACGACCACGCCGTCAGGGGACATGTAGGTGCGGAGCTCGATCCGGCCGTCTTGCGCGGTCATGCTGACGTCGAGCCGCGTCTGCGGCGGCCGCTGGTACGTCGTCCATGTCCCGGTCACCTGCCTGCCCTCGAACTGCCCGTTCGCCGCGTACGCGACGGCGTACGTCGCCGCGGCGGCGCGTTGCACGAGGCCCAGGGTCGCGGAGCCCGCGAGCGGGTGGAACGTGGGCTCCGGCTCGCGTGTGAGGCGCTGAGCCGGCTGTGCGAACGGATTGCATGACACGACAAGCAGCGCACCCAGGAGCGCTGACATACGGCGCATGCGTCCGAGTTTACGGTCGGAAGATGCTCGTGCCCGATAGCATCGGACGATGAGCAAGGATCGCAGCGCATCGGCCGCTGCGATCTGGATCGCTCTCGGACTCGTCTACGTCATCTGGGGCTCTACGTATCTCGCGATCGCGATCGCCGTGCAGACCCTCCCACCACTCTTCTCCGCCGGGCTGCGCTTCTGCATCGCGGGTCTCGTGCTCCTCGCCTGGGTCGCGGCACGCCGCGGCGTGCATGTCGGCCGGAAGGAGCTCAACGGTGCGTTGATCGTGGGCCTGCTCCTGCTCGTCGGTGGGAACGGGTTCGTCGTGCTCGCCGAGCGGACAGTGCCGTCCGGGTTGACCGCGCTGATCATCGCCTCGGTCCCGCTCTGGATCGTCCTCCTTCGACGCCTCGCCGGTGACCGCATCCATCCCTCCACATTCGCCGGCGTCGTCGTCGGCTTCGGCGGCGTCGCGTTCCTCGTGGTGCCGCGCGGATCGAGCGGCGAAGTCGATGGCGCCGGCCTCGTGATGCTCCTGGTGGCTACGACTTCGTGGGCGTTCGGCACGTTCTTCGCGTCGCGGCTGAGGATGCCGAGCGATGGCCTGCTGTCCGCGGCGCTGCAGCAGCTTGCCGGCGGCTTCGTGCTCGTGCTCGCCGGTGCGGCGATCGGCGAGCTCGGCTCCTTGGACGCGGCCCGCTACTCGACGAGCTCGCTGCTCGCGATGGCCTACCTTGTCGTCTTCGGCTCGCTCGTCGCGTTCACCGCGTACAGCTGGTTGCTCCAACACGCGCCCGTCTCGCTCGTCGCGACGTACGCGTACGTGAACCCGGTCGTGGCCGTGCTGCTCGGCGCCCTCGTCCTCGCGGAGCCGATCACGCCGTCCATCGTGGTGGGCGCCGCGATCATCGTCGTTGCCGTGGCGTTCATCGTGACCCGTGACCATGCGCGACGGCGGCCGAGGGGCACCGCGGCGCGGGCTGCCGCCGCCCAGGCCGATTAGCCCAGCGAACCCGACTTCACGGGCGCCGCGCCGTTCGCTGGCTCAGACCCGCTCCAGGGCTCGGTGCAGCGACGCCTCGGTCGCATTGCCTCCACTGATCCAGCACACGACCGTCCGGCCCGCGAGGCGCGACCCCAGCTTCGTCGCCGCCGCGGTCGCCGCCGCGCCGGCTCCTTCCGCGACGACGTGGCCCTCGACGAGGAGAAGGCGCATCGCCTCGTAGAGCTCCTCGTCGGTGACGAGGACGAAGTCGTCGAGCAGCTCGGCGAGGATGCGCTGCGGCAGGGCGAACGGCGTGCGCGTCGCGAGGCCGTCCGCGAATGTGTCGGCGCGAGGCGTTTCGTGCGGTACGCGCTCGGTCCAGCTGAGGTACGCGGCCGGGGCGCCGGCGGCCTGCACGCCGATCACCTTGATGTCTGGACGCATCGCCTTCGCCACCACCGCGGCGCCGGCGGCACCGCTCCCGCCACCGACCGGGACGATGAGGACGTCCGCGTCTGGTCGCTGCTCGCGCAGCACCTCGAGCGCCGCGGTGGCCACGCCCGCGATGAGGTACGGCTCGTCGCCGGAGTGGACGTAGCGCAGCCCGAGCGCCGACGCGCGGCGCTCGCACTCGAGCCGCGCGTCCTCGAAGTCCTCCCCGTGCTCGACGAGCGTTGCGCCGCTCGCGCGCATCGCCGCCAGCTTCTGCGGGTTCGCGCCGTGCGGCACGATGATCGTCACCGGCACACCGAAGACCCTGCCCGCGTACGCCAGCGACTGGCCGTGATTGCCCGTGGACGCGGCGATCACCCCGGGCCGCGCCGATGGATCTCGGCCGACGAGGTTCAGGCCGCCCCGGACCTTGAACGCGCCCGTCGGCAGCAGGTTCTCGCACTTGAGCCAGACCTCGAGCCCAAGGGCCGCGCAGACGCCTTCGCGGCGGATCAGCGGGGTGGGAGCGATGTGCGCGTCGAGGAAGTCACGCGCGGCGGCGACGTCGTCGAGCGTGACAGCGGTCGCGAGAGACGTCACGCGCGATCCGCTCGGGTGCTGAGCAGAAGCACGCGCTCGACCCCCGACATGCGGAGCAGCGTGCGGTGGATCGGATGGAATGTCGCGAGGTCATCGAGCGAGATGATCACGGGCGCTGACGCTCGCGCGGTCGCAGTCGTCGATCGCCGGACGTAGCTCCCACGGACGAAGGGTAGCCCCGGCCGCCGAACGTGCGTCGAGCTCTGGTCATTCGGTCGGCCGTCGCTGTGACGACTCGACGCGATCCGCTCGATCACCGCCGCGATGCCCTGCTCGCCGCCGATGCAGAGCGCGGCGAGCTCGTACCGCTCTCGCGTCACTCGCACTGCCCAGAGACGGACTATGTCAGCCTGATCAGCTCCACACCGAGGCGCTTGAAATCCGTATCAAATGTCGCGACCGGTTCACCGTGGGCTCGCGCGGTAGCGGCGAGGTACGCGTCGACATACGCGACGTTCGCTTCTTGCACGAGTCGCAGAGCTTCGAGCACCAGGTCCGCGTCGTCGACCGATACGCCGTCAGCGAGCACGAGCGCGCGAACGGCGTCAGCGATGACGTTTCGATCTGAACCGTAGTACGAGCCCAATACCCAGATGACCTCGGCGATCACGAGACTGGGGATCCGCACCAGCAGCTCGCGATCCGCCGCTCGGCGTAGGAGTCGCTGCGCGCGCCTCGCCATCTCGCCGGGGTCGCCGGTGATGAACCGAACGAGGATGTTGGTATCGACCCAGACGCTCGTCATCCGCGGGTCGCTTTGCGGAGCAGCTCCTCACCACGCTTCTTGCCGGCGATCTGGCGGGCTTTCTCGATGCCCGGCCACGGCTTATCGGCCTTGATCACTCCATAGAGGTCCATCAGGCGCTTCCTCTTGAGGGGCACGAGGTAGGTGCCTTTCTCCTCGGCGATGAACTGGACCTCATCGCCCGTCTTCAGGTCATAGCGCCGCCGAATCCCGATGGGAATCGTGAGTTGGCCTTTACTGCTGAGGCGGGCCCTTACCATTTGCCAACTCCTTACTTCTGGCACATACCTTACACCCGTCCACGGGCCAGTCAAATATGGGCCGCGGTCAGACCCGCTCGATGATCGCAGCGATGCCCTGGCCGCCACCGATGCAGAGCGAGGCGAGGCCGTACCGCTTCTCACGCTTCCGCAGCTCGTAGGCGAGAGTGAGCGCAAGGCGTGCACCGGACGCGCCGAGGGGGTGGCCCAGCGCGATCGCGCCGCCGTTCAGGTTCGTGCGCTCGCGATCGAGCCCGAGCTCCTTCTCGACGGCGAGGTACTGCGTCGCGAACGCCTCGTTGATCTCGACCAGGTCGATGTCCTCGATGCCGAGGCCCGCGCGCTCGAGCGCCTTTCGACTGGATGGCGCGGGCCCGATCCCCATGATGTCGGGGTCAACTCCGCACACACCGCCGGACACGATGCGGGCGAGCGGCCGCAGTCCGGCGCCCTCGGCCGCCTCGGCGGAGGCAAGGACGACCGCCGCCGCGCCGTCGTTGATGCCGCTCGCGGTGCCCGCGGTGACGGTGCCGCCCTCCTCGAAGCGGGCGACGAGCTTCGCGAGCGACTGGGGAGTCGTGTCGGAACGGATGTGCTCGTCCTTGTCCACGACCACGGTGCCCTTCTTCGCCTTCACCTCGACGGGCACGATCTCGTCGCTGAAGCGGCAGGACTCGCGCGCCTTCGCGGCCAGGGTGTGGCTCCGGTAGGCGATCGCGTCGGCCTGCTCGCGCGTGATGCCGTACCTCCGGCCGAGGTTCTCGGCCGTGTTTGCCATGCCGAGCCCGTTGTACGAATCGACGAGCGCGACCCAGAGGTAGTCCTCGAGCTTCTGCTCGCCGAGCTGCAGGCCCCAGCGCGCGCCGCGGATCTGGTGCGGCGCCAGGCTCATGTTCTCGCTGCCTCCCGCGAGGACGAACTCGGCCTGGCCGAGCTGGATCTCCTGCGCGCCGAGGAGGATGGCCTGCAGGCCGGAGCCGCAGAGCCGATTCACCGTGAGCGCGGGGACCTCCTTGGGAAGACCGGCCTTCAGGCCGATGTGTCGCGCCAGGTACACCGCGTCGCCGCTCGTCTGCAGCACGTTGCCAAAGATGACGTGGTCGATCCGGCCCGGCTCGACCTGCGAGCGTTCGAGCGCGCCCTTCGCGGCCACCACGCCGAGGTCGGTGGCGGACACGTCGCGCAGCCCGCCGCCGAAGGTGCCGAAGGCGGTGCGCGCCCCGTCGACGATGACGACGTCCTTCATCTTGGAGCTCCCCCTAGCCGCGGACGGCGTTCGCGACGCTCTCCGCGACCTTCATTGTCCCACCGCTGCGCCCCGTGTCGCGCGCCTCGAGCCCGGCGATGGCACCGGACGCGAACGCCGCACGGATCGCCCGGTCGACCGCCGCGGCCGCGCCGGACTCGCCGAGGTGATCGAGCATCATCGCGACCGCGCCGATGGCACCGACCGGGCTCGCGACCCCCTGCCCCGCGTACTTCGGCGCTGAGCCGTGGATCGGCTCGAACACCGAGACCCGTCCGGGGTGTACGTTCCCGCTCGCCGCGGAGCCGAGCCCGCCAGCGAGCGCGGCACCGAGATCCGAGAGGATGTCGCCGAAGAGGTTCGTGGTCACGATGACGTCGAAGCGCTCCGGATGCAGCACGAGCCACATCGACGCGGCGTCGACGTACATCGCGTCGCGCTCGACGTCGGGGTACCCTCCGCCGACCTCCTCGAGGACGTCGCGCCAGAGCTGCTGGATCGGGATCGCGTTCGACTTGTCGACGAGCGTCAGATGCTGCCGTCGCCTCCGTGAGAGCCCGAACGCGAAGCGCACGATCCGCTCGGTCTCCGCTCGCGTGAAGCGCATCTCCACGGAGACGGCCTCGCCGGGTGTGCCCGCCGCCGTAGTGATGCCTTCCGCGCCGTAGACGTCCTCGATGTTCTCGCGGACGATCACGAGGTCGACGTCGGTCGCGCGCTTGTCCCTGAGCGGGCAGAGCCGCAGGTCGTACAGCGTGACCGGCCGCACGTTGGCGTACAGGTCGAGCCCGCGGCGCAGCCCGTTGATGATGATGTCGCGCTCGAGGAGCCCGCGGGGCACATTCGGGTGGCCGAGCGCGCCGAGAAGGATCGCGTCAAGCCCGCGAAGCAGCGCGAGCTGCGGCTCGCCGAAGGGCTCATGCGTGCGGAGCCAGTGCTCGCCCGACCAGGGGAAGGTCGTGCGCTCCGTCCGGAAGCCGAAGGCGCGCTCCGCCGCGTCGAGGACGACGAGTCCCGCGGCCGTGACCTCCGGTCCGATCCCGTCGCCCGGGATGATGCCCAGGCGATAGGAGGTGGTCACGTGGTGCCGAGCAGCCGCAGCGTCGCCAGCGCCATGATCTTGGTCGCGTCGACCAGCTCGTCCACGACGACGTATTCGTCCGGCCGGTGCGCCGTCACGAGGCGACCCGGACCGTAGGCGATGCAATCGTTGACACCGCCGATGCGCACGACGTGCTTCTGGTCGTACGTCCCCGGGCTCGCGATGAACGCCGCGTCGCGGCCGAGAACGTCGCGGACCGCGTCGGCGAACGCCAGCGCGGCCGGTGCGTCACGCCGGGTGAGGACGGGCTCGACGAGCATCCGCTCGCGCGTGCTCCACTCGATGCCCGGAGAGCGTGGCCGCTCGCGGTCGATCAGCGCGCCGAGCTCCGCCCGCACATCGTCGAGGCGCTCCTCGACGAGATAGCGCCGGTCGAAGATCGCGGTCGCGATGTCGGCGACCATCGGCGTCTGCTCGACGTCCACCCGCTGGCCGGCGTGCAGCGCGTTGCAGTTGATCGTCGCCCGCCGGGCCTCGGGTGGCTCGACCGGCATCGCCGTCGTGCGCTCCGCGAGGCGTGGGCGCAGCTCCGCGTCGACGCGCGTGACGAGCCGCGCGATCGCGTCGGCGGCGCTGCGGCCGAGACCCGGCATGCTTCCGTGCGCCGCGACGCCGCGCGCGGTCACCTCGGTCCAGAGCACGCCGCGGTGGCCGAGGCAGACGCGATCGAGGTCGAGTGGCTCCGTGATGACGACGTGATCCGTGTCGGCCGCGGTGCAGATGCCCTGCGCGCAGAGCTCGGCGACACCCGCGAAGCCACCGCTCTCCTCATCGACGGTCGCGCTCTGCTCGACCGTGCCACCGAGCCGCACGCCCGCCCGGCGGATCGCCTCGACGGCGAAGATCGACGCCGCGATGCCGGCCTTCTGGTCGCCGGTGCCGCGGCCCCAGATGCGGCCGTCAGCGAGTTCGCCGCCGAATGGATCGCGCGTCCAGGCTGCGGCGTCACCCGCGGGTACGACGTCGAAATGGCCGTTGAAGTGAAGGAGGGGCCGGGGCCGCGCGCCGGCGAGCCGGCCGACGACGTTCACGCGCGGGTGCGCGGGATCGGGATCGCTCCTCGGGCGGATCTCGCGGACGTCGTAGCTGAAGCGCTCAAGCGTCGCGCCCACCAGAGCGGCGCACTCCCCGTAGCGGTCCCCCGGCGGATTCACCGTCGGGATCCGCACGAGTGCCTGCGTGAACGTGACGAGCTCGTCGCGCAGCGCATCGACGGCCTCAAGGACTGCGCGCTCCGTCATCGCCATGAGCCGAGGGCACCTCGCGGGTCTGTCACCGCCAAGAGGAAGGCCTCTTCGGTCATCTGCGGGAGGGCCCGGTCAGGAGCTCGACCCTGTCCCGCCAGTCATCCTGCTTCGGCCGGCCGGCGAACGCAGCGGCGAGCCCGCGGAGGATCGCGCCGTACGCGGTGTGGGGGAGCGTGACGGGGACGCAGCCCGCGTGCGGCCGGCTGGCCTCCGCCCAGATCCTGGCGAGCGGAGCGAAGTCGCGGATGTTGTGCGTGACGACGATGCGCTGGGCCTCCGCAGCCAGCGCGAAGACGTCCTCATCCGCGAGGCTTCCGAGCGTCGGGTCCTGATCGAGGGCGAGGACGTCGTGCCCCGCACGCCGCAGTGGACGACCCAGATGGCGGCTCGAAACGTGAGCATCGAGGAGGAGCCGCAGCCGTTATCGCCTCGGGCTCGCGGGCGTGAGGCCGATGAAGGGATAGAGCTCGCGCAGCTCGGTCAGCGGCCGGCGATTCTCCGCCATCGCCCCGTCGATCTCCTCCGGGTAGGTGGCGTGGTACGCACGCGCGAGATCGACCGCGCGGGCATCGAGCTCCGTCCCCGCGACGAGACGCTCCGATGTCCGGTGATCCCCGAGCATCTCGATGACCTCCCAGACGTCGAGGCCCGTGCCGATCACCCAGGCTCTGCGGCCGGCGTCCTCGCCGCGGAACGCGATCCCCGGGAATCGCCGCATCCGCGCTGCTTCCTCCGCCAGCGCCTCGACGACCGCTCCCCGCGAGCGCTTGGTGCGGCGCGCCTCGGCCGTCACGAAGCGGTCGGTCACGCGGCTGAGGCGCATGCTGAACGGCTTGGACTTCGGGCCCCGGGCGGCTGTCGTGGCAGGACCCACGCGTGCAGTACGGCTCACGGCATCAGTGTATTACACAAGTTCCGCTGTAACCTCATGACGCGTGACCCCAGTTGACGACCGTCGTGAAGGCGTCCGAGTCAGCGTCTGACTGCTCGGACGATCGCCCTGGCGACGGCATCGGCTGCAGCCATCTGCGCCTGGACGGTCGGGACCTCGACCCGCGCGTCGCCGCCGAGCGAGACGCAGAAGATCGTGTCACCGTCGAGGTCGGTGTGCGCCGGGCGCACCGC